>NZ_LZHO01000039.1:0-1671 GCF_001690895.1 Gilliamella sp. Nev5-1
AAAGTTCCAATGAAAATGGTCTTTTTATTATCAAAGGAATTAAAAAATAATCCAGAAAGAGTCGCTTTAACACAAGCATTAACGTTAGACAAATCAAAACCTACAATGGGTCTCAAAGGTACCAATGGTCTTTTTGGATCAAAAGAGTGGTGGAATAGTATTGAGCAGGGGAGGATACCTTTATTATTTATTTCAGGAATAATAAAAAAAGCTTATGTAGCAGGGCAAGATCCCTCAAATTTTAATAATACAGTTGATTTATTACTTGAAGATGGGACAATTCAATCTGTTGGTATTTATACCAACAAAAAAGAAGATTCAAAGCTCTTTAAAATAGGATATAGTGCAAGTATCGTTTATGCATTAGATGAAATGAAATTACAACCAGATTTTGATGGTAAAATAAATCGCTCTAAAACAGCTTTAGAAATGGCAGTCTCATTAGAGCCTGTAGAATAAGTTCCAATTTAGATTCAATTTAACATATCAAATCGGCAAGGTAAGCTTAATACTTAGCTTACTTTGTTAGATTTAAATTATTATTGTGTCAACTAACCATTTGCTATGATGTTATTAGCGTTAATATTATGATAAACCCAAATGTTTTTTGGTGGCATATACTTTGAGCATGATTGCTTTGGCAACCTGATTGTGGAAAAACGTGGAAAAGGCCACAGTCTAATAAACTTATTGCCGAGACCGATAACGATAAACACTGGCAAAGCTACCTTTACGAGCCAGACTCTTACCGTCCATTAGCCCTAGTGCACGGTAATGCCCAACAAGATAACATCAAACTCTACTGGTATCAAAACGACCACCTCGGCACACCCATAGCCCTTACCGGCAGCTTAGGTGACACGCTCTATGAATGCCAGTATAATGCCTATGGTCAGATAATAAACGAAACCTACCATCAGGACGATATAGATTCCCTGCCGGATAATCCGTTACGGTTCCAAGGGCAATATTATGATGAGGAGACGGGGTTACATTACAACCTAAACCGTTATTACGACCCGTTTATTGGCAGATATATCACCCAAGACCCACTAGGTATACTGGGTGGGTTAAATAGTTATCAATATGCCGGTAGTGATCCGATAAATTGGATAGATCCGTTAGGATTGATTAAGGTTGAAAATAGTGGATTTGAAGGGGTTGCAGGAAAAGAAAAGATAGGTATTCCAACCACTACCGCTAAGGATCCATTAAGTCCTGTTCAGCAGTATGATGCATATGGTAATGAAATTGTTTATAGAACTATGTCACAAGAGCAATTTAAGCAGTTTGAGAGAACAGGCATAATGCCTCCAACAACCGAAACTTCCATCTCTCCAGTTTTAGGATATTCATCAAAATATAATGGAGTAACCGTAAAAATCGTGGTTAAACAAGGAACATTTGCTAAGTTAGAAGAAATAGGTATTGCAGCAAATTCTGCAGCGGCAAAAGTATTTCCTAATATGTCGATTAAAACTGGGAAATGGATGAAAACCAATACTCGTTTTAAAGTTGAAGGTGGGCAAATGACAACTCAACTTGGACAAGGTAGAGGTATAGAGATTTTTAATGAAAATATTGTTCATTTTGAAAAAGTAAAATAAAGGTAAAAATATGCTATTAAAATTAGAAACTTCTAAAGTTCCAATGAAAATGGTCTTTTTATTA
>NZ_LZHO01000040.1:0-39981 GCF_001690895.1 Gilliamella sp. Nev5-1
TTAAGCCTGCCGCCAGCGTTCAATCTGAGCCATGATCAAACTCTTCAATTTAAAGTTTGATGCTCAATAACTGTCTCTGACATATTCAAATGAATCTTCAGTGTCACTTATCAAGACTTAATTTTTTAGTCCGTAGACTTTAATCTTTTGTCTCGCAAGTGCCCACACAGATTGTCTGTTTCTTATTTTTAAAGAGCTAACAGCCTTTTTAAACCAATCAACTTTCCGTTAATTTACTTCGCTGTCTCAAGGGTTGCGTATACTACGCTAACCTTTTTTATTCGTCAAGATCTTTTTTCAAAATTTTTGATCTTAATTTTTCACTAACTTGCCTCAGCTTTTCGCTGACGCCGTGTCAGTGGATGCGGATTATAGGGACTTCATTTTTTTTGGCAAGCATTAATTTCAATTTTTCTCTCGTTTGTTTTTTATTTGTTCAAACCCTTTTATTCGCCACATTTGATGTAAATATAAAAATCCTCGTATTTTCAATAATTTTTTCAAAATTAATTTATATTTTGACTATATTTAAAAAGAGAACGATTATTCTCACTATAGTAATTATTCTTTTTTTACCAAAAGCATTAAAAAGCACTAAATATAAATAACGTGATTTAGCGAATTCCACCTATAAGATATTTTGCGTTATTTTTGAAAATTAATTTTATTATGTTAGCAATCATAATACTGATAACTAAAGTAGAGACTAAAAAAGTTACAGCCCCCAATGATGCTAACCAACCATTATCCGTTTTAATTATATTGCTTAGTGGAGAGATATATAACAAATGCTCAAGCTGTAACACAATGATTTCATGAATAAAATAGATGGGAAAACTTATATTTGCCATATAAGAGAAAAATTTATAAATCTTTCCTTTATTCTCTTTGTGATTGAGCCCATCTAAAAAATAAAGTGCTAATATAAATAAAACGATCTTTTGTAATGTATCATAATATAGCTTTTCTACAACCAAATGAGTCATATAGCGATAAGCAAATGGAATGAAAAAACATAAACAAAAAAAGGATATTATCAAAAACAAATTATCTTTTACTGATTTGATAATAGTTTCATAATTTTGTTTTATCATCATACCAATTAGATAAATAGGACCGTAATGCAGTAAATTTAAAAACGGTTTAGTAAAATCTGGTTTAGTAAACATCACAACCCAAAACATAGCAATCAAACCTGCAACAATTAATTTTTTTTTCGACCAATAAAAGAAAAGTGGTCCCATTAAATATATCATGATAATCATTGGCATAAACCATAAAGGTAGAAGCTGTGTGCCAGTTAGCATCATGTGAACTATCGCATTCATAACACTAGGCTCAATTGATGAGAACCATGGCAAATTGGATAAGTACTGATAATGAAAAAAGATAAAACAAAAAAGTGATACCGAAATATAAGGGCATACTACTGTCTTAAATTTTGATAAATAGTATGCTTTAGTATCATATTTGTAAGTCAAGTGTTGAAATAAAAAACCGGCAATTAATACAAAAAAAGTAGTGAAATTAAATGCAAATAAATTTAAAAAAGAAAATAAATAACTATTTGTAATTAAATGATTATTTTTAAATACACCTAAGCAGTGACTAAAAACAATCATAATAATCGCAACACCACGTAATACGTGAATAGAATGAATTTTTTGCGGTTTTTCTGTTACCATTTTCGATAGTGTGAATAATGAAAGTGAATGTGCATACATTATCACATATTTATGTAACTAGAATACTCTTTTACAAAAAAAAGCATATAAAAACACAGTAAAAATATCAATATAAATCAATGCAATAATTGGATAACGCTTGATTTGACTACCTAACCAATTTATTCGCCGCAAATGAACAAATAGGAATAATTTCTCGATTTTCCTGCCGTAGACGTTTGACCACTAACTCTAATAAATTATCAGCGATACCTTGCCCTCGATATGTCGGATCGGTATAAGTATGATTAATAGTCGCTTTATCTTTTCCCACTCTTGTAAAAGTCATTTCAGCGATTTCTTTATTATTAGCATCACAAACATAAAAGCGATTGCTTTCTTCTAAAAAACGTAATGACATAAAATTACCCGCATAATATGTGTAATTAATTGATTATAAATTACATCCATACTTAATAAAATCCAAGAATTTTTTATAATAACTGAAATCTATTACAGGAAAACATGTAGAGAAAAAAATAGGTGACTGTTTTAAGATTTTATCTTTAACAGCTCACCTATAGCAAAACAGAATGATATTAATTAATGTAGATTATGCTTTAGTTGCACAATAAACGATTTAAAATAATCGTTTGGCAGTATTATATAGATCAATATCAAATGGGCGTTTCATATTATTGATAGCATCAACAATATTATGATGCACTAATTTATTATTTTGTACACCTACGCTTCTACCTGCCTCACCTTGTAACAATAATTCAACGGCATAAGCTCCCATACGAGAACCTAAAATACGATCATAAGGAACCGGTGAACCGCCTCGTTGAACATGCCCTAATACTGTTGCCCGTGTTTCGTGATGGACTGCTGCTTCAATGTCTGCAGCAAGTTGCTTAACATCACACATATGCTCGGTAACAGTCACAATCGCATGTTTTTTACCTTTAGCAAAGCCGAGTTTAATCTCTTCGATTAGATCTTCTTTAGTATATGAAACCTCAGGAATAATCATAAACTCACACCCACCAGCAACTGAGGCATTTAAGGTTAGATCGCCACAGTCTCGTCCCATAATTTCAATTACTGAAATTCGGTTATGTGAAGAACAAGTATCGCGTAATCTATCAATAGCTTCAACAGCAGTGCTAAGCGCAGTAAAATAACCAATAGTATAATCAGTGCCACGAATATCATTATCAATAGTACCTGGTAAGCCAATACATGGGAAACCTTCTTCAGTCAATCGCATTGCCCCCATATAGGAACCATCACCACCAATAACGACTAAAGCATCAATTTGATGTTTTTTCAAATTAGCAATGCCCTTTTGTCTTACTGCTTTATCTTTAAATTCTGGAAATCTAGCCGAACCAAGAAATGTGCCACCACGAGTAATAATATCTGACACACTTGAACGTTCTAGTTGAACAATGCGATCTTCACAAAGACCCATATAACCATCATAGATACCAAAAACATCTAGCCCTTCTGCCAATGCAGTTCTAACTACACCACGAATAGCTGCGTTCATTCCTGGAGCATCGCCACCACTGGTTAAAATACCTATTTTTTTTATCATATTAAATAACTCCAATTTATTAACTTTTCGTTATTATAGAGTCTTAACAGATATCTAACAATAGACAATAAAAGCTATTTCTGATTAATTTTTCTACTTTTTCATTTCAGCAGGCACAACAGAAACTGGGTCTTGATGAATAATTACTGTTGCAGGTGAAAATTCTTCTGCAATATATTTTTCAATAGCATCCGCAATAGCATGAGCTTTAATTAAAGGCATGTCATCATCGAGTTCAAGGTGCAATTGAATAAATTTTATAGGTCCTGCTTGTCGTGTTTTTAGATCATGAAAACCTAGAACATCGGGGTATGAAGAAATGATTTCAGCAATTCGTACATTATCACTATCAGGCAAAGCGCGATCCAACAGATCTTGGATAGCATGATAAGCAATATGGTAAGCATTATAACAAATATATAAAGCAATCAAAGCTGCAAAGACAGCATCAGCATAAGTAAGTCCATACCAACTTAAGCAAAGCGCAATGATAACAGCAATATTCATCAACATGTCGGAGGAGTAATGTAGCATATCAGCCTGAATAGCATGACTATGAGTCATTTTTACAACTCGCCTTTGATATAAAACAAGGAAACCTGTGATTACCGCTGAAACTGTCGAAACCATAATTCCTAATAAAGGGATTTGCAATTCGCTAGGATGAATAAAAGATCGAACACTAGAAAATAATAAAATTATCGCCGAGCCAATAATAAATGCGCTTTGTGACAATGCAGCCAAAGATTCAGCCTTGCCATGACCAAAAGTATGCTCATCATCAGCAGGTTTTAACGCATAGCGAACTAAAAAAAAATTGAAACCAGATGCAAGTAAATCAATACTTGAATCCAGTAATGAAGCAAATAAACTTATTGAACCAGTTAACCAACACGTAATAAATTTAATTAAAATTAGAAAAATAGAGGTCAAAACGGCAATTAACGTTGCTCTTTTAACTAACTTTTCGTACAAATGTGAATTTGACATTTAGTACCTAATTTATTGATAAGACTCAATTCCCAACGGAAGAACTAACTGCTCGGCAACCTCAGCAGCCTTTGTTCGGCCTAACAATACATCGATAATTTTTAAAGCAAAATCAATAGAAGTCGCAGGACCTTGACTAGTAATAACGTTATTCGACTTGTCAAAATAAACCCTATCTGCTTTCCAATTTTTGAATGCATCTTTAGTAGTTGGGTAGCCTGTCATATTAGCGTTAGGAAATAAATTATGATGTTGTAAAACCATAGCTGGCGAAGCACAAATTGCAGCAACAATGCCACCATTTAAATGCGTTTGCTTTAATTTCTCAATCAATAATGGACAATCTCGAAAGTTTTCAGCTCCTTTTAACCCACCAGGCAACACCACTACGTCAAAATCGATGTATTGAATGTCTGAAAATACTTTTTGAGCCAAAATTGTTACGCCTCGAGAGCAGGCAATTTCACGAGAACTTGAAATGCTAGCTGTCGTAACATTAATTGCTGCTCGAGTTAATAAATCAATTGTTGTTACAGCTTCTGTTTCTTCACAACCGTCCGATAAAAACACCAATGCTTGTTTTGTCATTATTTTATTATCCTTTCAATATTGGCACCTAGTTTTCTTAATTTTGCTTCAATATTGTCATAGCCTCGATCAATATGATAAATACGATCAACGGTAGTTAGCCCCTCAGCTATACAACCCGCTAAAACTAAACTTGCTGAAGCTCGTAAGTCCGTTGCCATTACTTGTGTACCACTGAGCTTTTCGACACCGTGAGTTATTAAGGTGTTACCTTCAATTTCTGCTCTGGCTCCCATACGAATTAATTCAGGCACATGCATAAACCGATTTTCAAAAATCGTTTCTTTAATGATCCCTGTGCCTTCAGCAACCATATTTAATAATGAAAATTGAGCTTGCATATCAGTAGGAAACCCTGGGTGAGGTGCGGTATGAATATTCACTGCTTTCGCTCTTTTTCCTTGCATATCTAAACACACCCAATCTTTACCAAATTCAATTTTAGCACCAGCTTCCTTCAGCTTAGAAAGCACAGCATCAAGCAAAGTGGGATCAGTATTACGACAAGTAATTTTACCTTTGGATATCGCAGCTGCCACTAAAAAAGTCCCTGTTTCAATGCGATCAGAAACTATCTCATGAACACCACCACCTAAGCGTTCAACACCTTCAATCTCAATACGCATAGTACCAGCACCTGTAATTTTGGCGCCTAGCATATTTAAAAATTTAGCTGTATCAACAATTTCAGGTTCACAAGCTGCATTTTCGATTATCGTTTTACCTTCCGCTAAAGTTGCTGCTGACATAACAGTAACGGTTGCACCAACACTTACTTTATCCATCACTATATGAGCACCTTTAAGCCGACCATTTACTGATGCTTTAACATAACCTTCATCAAGCGTGATAGTTGCACCTAATTGTTCAAGACCTGTAATATGAAGATCGACAGGCCTTGCTCCGATAGCGCAACCACCAGGCAATGAAACTTGTCCTTGCCCAAATCGTGCTACAAGTGGACCTAAAGCCCAAATTGAAGCTCGCATAGTTTTAACTAACTCATAAGGCGCACAATAGTTATTAATATGACCCGCATCAAGATGAATAAAGTCATTTCGCTCACATTTTACACCTAGCTGACTTAGCAATTCCAAAGTCGTATCAATATCTCTCAACTTGGGAACATTTCTAAGTTCAACAGGCTTTTCAGCCAAAATGGCAGCAAATAAAATTGGCAGCGCAGCATTTTTTGCGCCAGAAATAACCACTTCACCGTTTAACGTGGTAGGGCCTTTTACGTGAAACTTTTCCATTATTAACTCTTATGCGTGATAAATTGGCAAACATTATAGAAGTTATTTACTAATAGATAAATGAATTTCATGAAAAAATTAAAGTGCTATTCTTTTCAAATCAACTAAAAGTACAGAAAATCAAACGCTATCAAAAATTTGATTTTTATTTGCGAATCTAATAATCATTACAATTAATCAATGATTGGCTCAGGCAAATTCCCACCTTTATTGGTATATACTGCATTCGTCATTATAATTTGAGTTATGCGATATAACCATTTAAAGATTTTATATTTCAATAATATCGTATTCAATCTGAGAAAAATATGTTTGATTCTCTCTCTAAAGTAGGGAAATACCTTGGTCAAACTGCAAAACTGATGGTGGGCACTTTTGGTTATGATAATTATGTTCAGCATATGAAGCTTACCCACCCAAAGCAACTCCCTATGTTTGATAAAGTTTTTTTAAAAAGCACTAGAAGGAAAAAGTCAATGGCAAAGGTGGTTTTAAATATTGCTAATAATTAAAAAGCTATAAGTAAAAGATTTTATTACAAATTCATTATTACCTGTAATCTTAATAACTTTCTTCGCTCAGGTAAGACAACACACCTTAATTATTTATTAAAACAACATAACCGTGATGAAAAGCCATTATTATCGAAAACGAATTTAGCTCAGTAAGCATTGATAGTAATTTGTTAAATATTAACACTAAAATTCAAATCGTTGAAATGACCAATGGCTGTATTTACTGTAGCGCGCAAGGAAAACTAACCGAAGCATGATATAAATTACACGTAAAACACTAAGCAGGGTGAATTACAATTTGATTGGTAGATTATCCTACCAACTGATCTTGCCAATCTGGGATCTGGCACCAATGATTCGAGCCGTTTTTATTGATGATCTAATTCGAGAAAAATCCAACTTGATCGATTATTACACAGGTAGATGCGCAACATATTTTAAAGCATTTTACTGAATATCACATTAATGAATATCACATAGTTCTTTCACAAATTGTTTTTTCAAATCGCATCATTTTTTAACTAAAACTGATCACGTTGGCAATGAATAAAAAGCTAAAGTGATTCACCGAATTTATAAAATCCACCACAAAGCGACTATCTTTGAAGAAGTAAAAGAGCAAATCCCAAAATCATATTGGCTTGCTATACAGCTCTTTGATCAAAGTAATGAACTATATCAAGCATTAAAAAAACAGCATCAGGTCAATAACAAAATTAACATATTGAAAAAAATTATATTATATGCTGAAACGGTATACATTCCTGAAACTTTTTGACAAGCTAGTTGGTATACAGAAAACGACATCTCTAATAGCCACATTGAATTTAATTTGCTAACATGAAAGCTTTTTTAACCGTGATAAAGCAAGCAGTACAATAACATGGATTATGATATCGCAATTATAGGGCTTGGGCCTGCAGGCAGCACGTTAGCTCGTTTACTTAGCCCGTCGTTCAAAGTCATTGCATTAGATAAAAAACATCAATCTACAGATGAAGGTTTTCATAAACCTTGTGGTGGATTATTAGCAGATGATGCACAAAAAGCTTTTGTTCGACAAAAGCTGAATTTACCCACTGATATTTTAACTAATCCTCAAATTTTTAGTGTCAAAACTTATGACTTACAAACAAAACTTGTTCGCAATTACCAACGAAGTTATGTGAGTTTTGATCGACACAAATTTGATCTATGGTTAAAATCACTAATACCGTCAAAAGTAACCGTTCTTCATAATACGCTTTGTAAAGAAGTAAGGCGCATTATTGATGGCTATCAAATCACTTATATTGATGAACACAAAACCGAATATAATATCACAGCGCAATATGTAGTAGGTGCTGATGGCGCCAACTCGCTTGTCAGAAGAATGCGATATCCTCAGCATACAATAAGGCAATATGTAGCTATACAACAATGGTTTGTAGAACAACACCCAAATCCATTTAATTCGTGTATTTTTGATAATCAAACAACAAATTGCTATGCTTGGAGCATTTCAAAAAATGGTTATTTTATTTTTGGTGGTGCTTTTCCTAAAAAAGTGGCAAATCAAAATTTTGAGCAATTAAAAGAAAAATTAACAGCTCAGGGGTTTATTTTTAGTAAACCAGTCAAAACAGAAAAGTGTTTAGTGGTTTACCCAAATCGGTTACGTGATTTTTATACTGGCAATGAAAACATATTTCTAATTGGCGAAGCTGCAGGTTTTATTAGTGCTAGTTCTTTAGAAGGAATTAGTTATGCATTGGATAGTGCGGAAATTTTAAGTAAAATTTTAAACAGTAAACATCCGAAACCAAATAAATGTTATTATCAACGCACAATTCCACTACGTTTAAAACTCTATTGCAAAATTGTTAAAGCTAAATTATTAACGACGCCTTTCTGGCGTAAGTTGATCATGAAAAGTAAGATTCAACATATTAGGCAAATTGAATAACGTAAAATAAACAAAAATATAATAATAAAAATAAAAATGAAATAGATGAGGAAATATCAATTATGTTTGATGTACAAGATTTGATTCGTTTTAATCACGAATGGTCAGAAAAAATAGAGCAAGAAGATCCAGAATTTTTTAAACAACTTGCCATTGAACAAAATCCGAAATTTTTGTGGATCGGCTGCTCAGATAGTCGCGTTTCAGCAGAAAAACTTATTAAGCTAAAACCGGGTGAATTATTTGTACATCGAAATGTCGGTAATCTTGTAATACATACTGATTTAAACTGTTTATCAGTCGTTCAATATGCTGTAGATGTTCTTAAAATCGAAGATATCATTGTTTGTGGTCATCTAGGCTGTGGGGGAATTCGTGATGCGGTTGAAAATCCTGATTTAGGGTTAATTAATAACTGGCTGTTGCATATCCGCGATTTATGGTTTCGCAATAGCTCCCTACTAGGAGAATTCCCACCCGAAATTCGTTTGGATGTATTGTGTGAACTTAATGTGGTTGAGCAAGTCTACAACCTCGGCCACTCTACAATTATTCAATCAGCATGGCAACGAGGGCAAAAAGTGAATTTACATGGTTGGGTTTATGGAATTCATAATGGTAAAATTACTGACTTACACATATCCTCGTCAAGTAGCGAAAATCTAGAAATTAACTACCGTGAAGCGATTTCCTATCTTCTCAATTTACACAAATCCCAATAATTCACTAATCATTTTTATTTAAAACGATGGATAATTTGATTGCTGCTTCCTCGCCATAATAGACGAGGATCAGCAAGTTCTTGCACAAATTTTCCATCAATTAACACATCAATATAAGGAACAACAGCTTGTTGTTCAGCGGTTAACTCATCAAGCTTATACCCCGTCCAAAGCCAAATATCTTTATTATCGCATTCAGATTTAACACGTTGGACCAGTTTTAATATAGTTGGAACGTTCTGAGGATGCAAAGGATCACCACCAGAAAGCGATAATCCTTGACGTTTTATTTCGGTATCTTGTAAATCTTTAATAATTTGATCTTCAAGTGATTGAGTAAATGGCGAACCAGAATTGATACCCCATGTACTTTTGTTATAGCACCCTGGGCACTGATGTACACAGCCAGCAACGAAAAGAACACAGCGAGTTCCTTCCCCATTAACAACATCAACAGGATAATAACGATGATAATTCATAAATATTTATTGATTATTAACCAATTTGACCATTATTTAAATGTTTAACTCGACGTTTTACTTCTTCTTGTTTACCTGAATTGAATGGGCGAGCATCAGGACTACCTAAATATCCACAAACACGACGAGTAACCGATACTTTTGAAGAATCATGATTACCACAACTTGGGCAAACAAAGCCTTTGCTGGTACAAGAAAATTCACCGGTATAACCACATTCATAACATTCATCTATTGGCGTATTAGTCCCATAATAAGGAACTCGAGAATAACTATAATCCCAAACATCTTCTAACGCTTTGATATTATTAATCATATTTGGATATTCCCCATAGCAAATGAAACCACCATTGGCGACTTGAGGATAAGGTTTTTCAAATTCGATTTTTTCGTACGGATTAACCTTTTTCTCAACATCAAGATGGAAACTGTTAGTATAATAACCTTTATCAGTAACACCAGGAATTACACCAAACTCAGCCGTATCAAGCCGGCAAAATCGATCACATAAATTTTCGCTTGGCGTGCTATATAAACTAAACCCATAACCAGTTTCACTCTTCCATTGATCTACCGCATTACGTAAACGCTCAACAATTGCCACACCTTTTTTGCGTAATTTATCACTATCAAATGGATGCGTTTGATTTCCGTAAAGTGCATTTAATGTTTCATGAAGACCAATATAACCTAAAGAAATTGAAGCGCGACCATTTTTGAAAATCTCAGAAATATTGTCGTCTTCGTTAAGTCTCACACCACAAGCACCTTCCATGTATAAAATAGGAGCTACACGTGCTTTTACGCTATCAAGTCGAGCAATACGCGTCATTAATGCTTTTTTACATAGCGCTAAACGTTTATCTAAAATTTCCCAAAAGCGAGCTTCATCACCTTTAGCTTCTATAGCAATACGCGGTAAATTAAGGCTAATGACGCCTAAATTATTACGCCCATCATGAATTTGTTGGCCGTCTTCTTCATAAACACCCAAAAAGCTGCGACATCCCATTGGTGTTTTAAATGATCCTGTTACCTCAACGACTTTATCGTAATTTAAAATATCCGGATACATCCGCTTACTTGCACACTCAAGTGCAAGTTGCTTAATATCATAATTAGCATCGCCCTGTTTATGATTAATACCATCTTTAATTGCAAAAACCAGTTTTGGGAAAACCGCTGTCTTGTGATTTTTGCCAAGTCCTTTAATACGAACATTTAAAATAGATTGTTGAATTAATCGTGATTCCCAGCTAGTCCCTAACCCAAAGCCAAAAGTAACAAATGGTGTTTGGCCATTAGCGGTATGTAAAGTATTGA
The DNA here is from genome assembly GCF_001690895.1 of Gilliamella sp. Nev5-1. Lineage (NCBI taxonomy): Bacteria > Pseudomonadati > Pseudomonadota > Gammaproteobacteria > Orbales > Orbaceae > Gilliamella > Gilliamella sp. Nev5-1. The sequence goes on from NZ_LZHO01000040.1 coordinate 11,086, forward strand.
CTTCATACTCTAGAGACTGAAACGCATCATAACACTCTTTTTCGGTACGGCTTTCAGCATAAGCTTCTGGATTTGGGATATTCCACTCTTCAGCCACTTTTTTGTGTTTGTTATAACTGATGGTAACAAATTTTGCTAAAACTTCATCAATGCGATTAATTGTCGTACCGCCATAAATATGGCTAGCAACTTGCGCAATAATTTGTGCCGTTACAGCTGCCGCTGTTGCAATTGACTTTGGCTGCTCAATTTCAGCATTACCCATTTTAAATCCGTTAGTTAACATACCATCTAAATCAATTAACATACAGTTAAACATTGGGAAGAATGGCGCATAATCTAAATCATGATAATGAATTTCACCGCAATCATGAGCTTGAGAAATGTCTTTTGGTAAAATATATTGTTTAGCATAATGCCTTGCCACGATACCCGCAAGTAAATCGCGCTGAGTCGGTATTACTTTGCTATCTTTATTAGCATTTTCATTTAAAATAGCAACATTACTTTGCTCAATTAACCCTCGAATATCTTGATTTAGCCGGCTACGTTCTTCACGAGCACGATCACGATCGTGACGATATTCAATATAAGTTCTCGCTAATTTTTTATAAGGGCCTGACATTAACTGATTTTCAACTGCATTTTGAATTTCGTTAATATCAACGCTATCACATTCACTCATTTGATTAGTCACAACACGAGCAACTGTTGCACAATAATCTGGATCATGAACATTGGCTGCCACAGCAGCTTTAACAATGGCATCGTTAATTCGAGTCTCATCAAATGCAGTTTGACAACCATCTCGTTTAATTACTACAGGCATAATATGCTCCTCAATATTCATTAATAATTAGCAATTGGCATAGATTTATATCAGTAAAAATATTTATATAATTATTATTTTTTATCAGAATATTAAGCTTTTATGATAGAAATCAAGGTTTTCACATTGCTTAGAAAATACTATATATAGTAAATATGAGCAAATTATACACCATATATAGTGTTTTTCTAGTTTTTTAATAAATAAAATAACTTGACAAGTTTAAAATCAATAATGACAAGTATTTATAAATTATTGGGATATAAAAAGAGAAAAGAAGAAAAACAAAAGTGCACGCAAGTTCTGCACTTTTGTTAAAAAATAGAATTAGAAATTGAAAATACTATGATTCAATATTTAACCAATCGGTGTGAAACACACCTTCTTTATCTATACGCTTATAGGTATGTGCACCAAAGTAGTCTCGTTGCGCTTGAATTAAATTAGCGGGTAATACCGCAGAACGATAACTATCATAGTAGGCAATAGCTGCCGAAAGTGTTGGAACCGCAATACCTTGTTGTACAGCTAAAGACACCACATCACGTAATGATTGCTGATAAGCCTCAACTGTTTGATTAAAATAAGGTGCCAATAATAAATTATCGATCTCATTGTTATCAGCATAAGCATCAGTAATTTTTTGTAGAAACTGGGCGCGAATAATACATCCAGCTCTAAAAATTTTAGCAATTTCACCATAATTTAAATCCCATTGGTACTTATGAGATGCGGCTTTTAACTGCGCAAAACCTTGCGCATAAGAGATGATTTTAGCCATATACAGTGCTTTACGAACCTTCTCTATAAGCACTTTCTTATCACCACTATATGGTTCGTTTTGCGGACCTTTTAACACTTTTGCAGCCGAAATGCGCTGATCTTTAATGGCTGATAAATAGCGTGCGAATACAGACTCAGTGATTAAAGATAAAGGTTCCCCCAAATCCAATGCACTTTGGCTGGTCCATTTCCCTGTGCCTTTATTACCTGCTGCATCCAAAATCACATCAACTAAATAATTACCCTCATCATCTTTATGTCTAAAGATATCGGCTGTGATTTCAATCAAATAACTATCTAATTCACCTTTATTCCAGTCGGTAAACACATCAGCTAGTTCATCATTAGTTAAACCCGCAGCATGTTTCAATACAAAATAGCTTTCAGCTATCAGTTGCATATCGCCGTATTCAATACCATTATGAGCCATTTTCACATAATGACCCGCGCCATTTGGGCCGATATAAGCGACACAAGGTTCACCATTAGCCTTAGCGGCTATTTTCTCTAATATCGGTGCAACTAGCTCATAAGCCTCTTTTTGTCCACCAGGCATAATTGAAGGCCCTTTAAGTGCACCTTCTTCACCACCAGAAACTCCTGTACCAATAAAATTAAAACCTTCATCTGAAAGCATTTTATTGCGACGAATGGTATCTTCAAAATAAGCATTCCCGCCATCAATAATAATATCGCCTTTATCTAATAATGGGCGTAGCTCATCAATTACCGCATCAGTCCCTTTACCTGCTTGCACCATAATAAGAATACGACGAGGCTTCTCTAATGCATTGACAAAATCTTCAATCGTAAAGTAAGGAGCCAACTGTTTATCAGAATGCTCAGCCATGACTTGCTCGGTTTTATCTTTAGAACGATTATAAATAGCAACAGAAAACCCGCGACTTTCGATATTAAGTGCAAGATTTCGCCCCATAACCGCCATTCCAATAACACCGATTTGTTGTTTTGACATAATTTGGCTCCTTTATTAAACCTTTATAACCTTAACCATAAGGTTTTTTTTAACAATATCTATAACGTACTTAAGTTTTATAAATTACGCTATATTCTGCCATAAAAAAAGCCGTATCAGAATACAATACGGCTATTTTTCATTACTTTAATAATATTTATTATCAACTGAACAAATCATGAACGCTTCATCATTTCAAAAAATTCATCATTAGTTTTAGTCATGGCAAGTTTATCAATTAAAAATTCCATCGCATCTGTTTCACCCATTGGGTTAAGTATTTTGCGCAAGATCCACATTTTTTGTAGCTCATCCGGTGAAGTCATTAAATCTTCTTTACGCGTACCAGAACGATTAAAGTCAATAGCAGGGAACACACGGCGCTCAGCAATTTTACGTGATAAATGAACTTCCATATTACCCGTACCTTTAAACTCTTCGTAAATGACTTCATCCATTTTAGAACCCGTATCAATCAACGCAGTTGCAATAATAGTTAAACTACCACCTTCTTCGACATTACGAGCAGCACCAAAAAAGCGTTTTGGTCGATGTAGCGCGTTTGCATCCACACCACCAGTTAATACTTTACCTGATGATGGAACAACGGTGTTATAAGCTCGAGCAAGTCGAGTGATCGAATCTAATAAAATAATTACATCTTTTTTATGTTCAACCAAACGTTTTGCACGTTCAATTACCATTTCAGCGACTTGAACGTGCCTTGCTGCTGGCTCATCGAAAGTCGAAGCAACAACTTCGCCTTTAACTAGACGTTGCATTTCGGTCACTTCTTCTGGGCGCTCATCAATCATCAATACCACTAATTCACATTCAGGATGATTGACTGCTAGACTTTGAGCAATATTTTGTAAAAGCATTGTTTTACCAGCTTTAGGCGGTGCAACAATCAAACCACGTTGACCTTTACCAATTGGCGATGCTAAATCAAGTACTCTGGCTGTGATATCTTCTGTAGAGCCATTACCTCGTTCCATACGTAAACGAGAATTTGGATGAAGGGGAGTTAAGTTTTCAAAAAGGATTTTATTGCGGGCATCTTCTGGCTTATCATGATTGACTTCGTTAACTTTCAGTAAAGCAAAATAACGTTCGCCTTCTTTTGGTGGGCGAATTTTACCTGCAATAGTATCGCCCGTCCGTAAATTAAACCGCCGAATCTGGCTTGGTGATACATAAATATCATCTGGTCCTGCTAGGTAAGAGCTGTCAGCAGAGCGTAAAAAGCCAAAACCATCTTGTAAAATTTCCAGCACACCATCACCAAAAATATCTTCACCACTTTTGGCATGTTGCTTTAAAATCGCAAAAATAATATCTTGTTTTCTAAGGCGGGCAAGATTTTCAAGCCCCATTTTTTTCTCACCAAGCGCTACAAGCTCAGAGACAGAAGTGTTTTTTAATTCAGTTAAATTCATAATTTTAAAAATTCTTGAGGATAAAATTGATATGTTTGCAATTAATACTATTTGTGTATCTTTGTTTCATTTACTTATAAAAAATTCTTTCCCTTACAGCACATAAATTCAATCGATTACTAAGCTATTGATGATAATTAAAGATCTGTATATAGAATTTCACCACTTTACCAATAAAAACAATGAATTTGTAGAAAGGAGTATTTGTAAGAAGCTCGCAATTTACACTAAAAATATCAATATGTCTAGATTTAATTGCATTAATTAGTCTTGTTTGTAAAAATAAGCAAAAAGAGCGGTACACAATGCACTACTCTCTTAATAATTATTATCTTAGTTTTTATTCAATTCTTAGTTCTTATGCAATATAAAGGCTATTTCATAATTGAGAATCGATAAAATTTTTAAGCTCCGCTTTAGATAGCGAACCGACTTGAGTCGAAACCACTTGCCCATTTTTAAAAATCAACAATGTTGGAATGCCTCGTATACCGAATTTAGGCGCTATATTAGGGTTTTCTTCAACATTTAATTTAGCAATAACGATTTTATCCGCATATTCTTGAGCTATTTCTTCCAAAATCGGAGCAATCATTTTACAAGGCCCACACCAAGAGGCCCAAAAATCAACAAGTACTGGTTTTGCTGATTCATTAATTGTCCTATCGAAAGTAGCTTCCGATAACTGAACGATATTATTACTCATTTTTACCTCCAACATATTTTACTTAATGCAATAATAGATGAGTTTAAATTACTCGACTAGTAATTAGTATAATAGGATATAATTATTAGTGATGTCACGGTATTTAGTGTGTTATAATCTCGAGATTCTGATAATTATATCTGCAACCATAATGATTCAATCATATCTTACCCAAACAACTTTTAGTCAATTTCCTCTTCATCCTTTGGTGTTAAAAGCACTTGAGAAAAAAGGGTTTGTTTACTGTACGCCAATCCAAGAAAAAACATTACCATTAACCACTACAGGGATCGATATTGCTGGGCAAGGGCAAACAGGAACTGGCAAAACAATGGCTTTTTTAGCCTCAACATTTAATCACCTGTTGAATCATGAACCTTTACCTGATCACAAAACCAATCAACCAAGAGCTATAATTCTTGCACCAACACGAGAATTAGTTGTGCAAATTTATCATGATGCACAAGCGTTATCTGAAGAAACAGATTTAAAATTAGGATTAGCTTTTGGTGGCGATGGCTACGATAAACAATTAAAAATGCTATCTAACGGCGTAGATATATTAATTGCCACAACAGGAAGATTAATCGACTATGCTAAACAAAATTATATCAACCTAGAAGCGCTTCAAGTTGTCGTTTTAGACGAAGCCGATCGTATGTTTGACTTAGGATTCATTCGTGATATACGTTGGATTTTCAAACACATTACGCCGCCGCAAAAACGGCTAACCATGCTATTTTCTGCAACATTAACACATAATGTGCGTGAGCTCGCATTTGAACATATGAACAATCCACAGTATGTTGAAGTTGAGCCAGAACAAAAGATTGGTCACAGAATCAAAGAAGAACTATTCTTTCCATCAAATGAAGATAAATTAGCGCTTTTACAAACACTTATTGAAGAAGAATGGCCAGATCGCTGTATTGTGTTTGCTAATACCAAAGTGGCTTGTGAAAAGATTTGGCGACATCTTGTTGCTGATGGTCACCGTGTTGGATTACTCACTGGCGATATTGCTCAGAAAAAACGTTTATCAATTTTAGAGCAATTTACACAAGGTAATCTTGATATTTTAGTTGCGACCGATGTGGCTGCTCGAGGTTTACACATTCCTAATGTTACCCATGTATTTAATTATGATCTACCTGATGATTGTGACGATTACAGACACCGTATTGGTCGTACAGGGCGGGCGGGAGCTGAGGGATACTCGATTTCCCTTGCCTGCGAGCGCTATTCGCAAAACTTACCCGCAATTGAAAAAGCAATTGATCATGCTATTCCCGTTAGCCAGTATGACCCTTCTGCATTATTAGTTGATTTACCAACGCCAAAACCTTTTCGGCGTCCATCACGTAGAAAGTCTACAAACTAGATAAGTAAACAGTGAGGTACAAGAATTATATATTCGTTACTATTTAATCTGACACCATATTTGCAAAAGTGAGCGTTGCTGGTTTTGAGATAAGATACTAAATCTACAATTAAAAATATGGTATATCAGCTTATGTTTGAGCTAGCAATTGTAGTAGCTTAAACATGAGCTAACAGACACTAACTATTCATTAGAATTTATGTTAACAAAACACTGAACCGATGAGTAAAATAAATTCTGCAGTGACTTTTCCTTAACTAGCGCCTTTGGCACCTAACCAAGTTTGCCAAGGCGTTTTACCTTAACAATACTTGTCTCAATGAGCTATTTCTTTATTATAAAATTGAAGCCATTACTCAATTTTCTTTTTATTTTCAGATAATTAAGTGCAGATATTGCGTCTAAACATAACATCATAATATTCAGCTTTCATTGTTTTATTGAATTATTTAAAAATACCACTAGTCTAAAGAAGGTAAGCCTTGGTTTCTGTATACTCAATATCCTCAATTAAACTATTTTTCCGTGTACACTTTGGCAAAAAAGCTTTGAATAATTATTGATAAAAACTTGTTAAGATGTTTCCCCAATTTCTGTGATGCATCCTACATAATAGATATCTTGCGCACATAAGCACATAAGTAGCCGAGATGCTGGCTCTCAATTTCACCATGAACCTCAAGACACACTTTTGCTTACCCAAGTGTTTGCAACTGGTTTTCTATCAATACATAACTTTCTTGAGCTACTTTCATTTCTAGGGCAATTAAATGTTTTTTAAACTTTCTAAATCGTAGTGCAATCAAATTGAGTACGCACACTACCTGAAATATTCCTTGTTGACGCAATTGATTATCAACTTGATGTTAACCACCGCTTATTTAATATACGAATTATTTCCTAAAATGACAGCTATCTGACTTGCTCATTGCATGCTAGCATTCATTATAAAATCAATGATAAAGATAAAAATTGGCATAAACTTGACGAGTATATTATTCGAAGTACAGATAAAGATAAGGATGATAATAACCAACATATCAGTGTTAATTTAAATATCAAACAGTCAAAAATTAAAGCCATTAATGCCTGTTCTGATGAACCACCACCGATTATTACCTTTGACCGTAACCAAATGAGCGTTATATTTAATAGCACAAATAATCAACCTTTCATTTAATTTAGGGAGCAACGAAAACAACCACTACATCACTAAATGGAATAGATTTACTTTATTCCCAATTTAATGTGCGTATTTGATGCACCACAAACCTTTATTGGCGAATAATGTGATGCTAGCAGGGAAAAATGTTACCTACAACAAAGAGTGAATCGGCAGGCGATGCTTTTTACTTAAATAGTTAATTTGCGTTTGTTTAGTAATTGGTACTATTTTGTTAATGATTATTGTATTAAAATTAACTAATGAAGTGAAAAAAATCATCATGATAAACAGGTAAAAAAACTATAACTCACTATGATACTTGCAATTGATGCCTATTACATTAATGACCGAGCCAAATCGGTCGGCGTTTTATTTAATCATTGGACTGATTCGAAAAATGCGGTTGAAAGCTTAATCATCGATTATCAAGATAATGTTGCGCCTTATCAATCTGGTCAATTTTATCAACGTGAATTACCTTGCATAATGTCACTGCTTAATAAAGTTGATTTAAGCCAGATCTCAACCATCGTTATTGATGGCTATGTCCATTTGAATGACGGTAAGATAGGCCTTGGTGGGCATTTGTATAATGCGTTAAACAAAATGATCCCAATTATTGGCGTTGCTAAAAAACCTTTTGCGGGGAATAGCGAATATTTGATTGAAGTTATTCGTGGCCAAAGTAAACACCCACTATATGTAACGTCAATGGGTATATCGTTAGAGCGTGCAGCAGAAAATGTGCAATCAATGGCGGGTAAATACCGAATGCCTGATTTACTCAGCTATTTAGATCAACAAACAAAATTGTTTAAACATGAAAAGTAAAGTCATCTAGTTAGTTATCATTCGCCGACTCGTGCCGGCGATGATTGCACGTTTAATTATGCTTCGTTCCAACTATCTCTTAAGCCAACGGTTCGGTTAAACACTAGCTTATCTTCAGTTGCAAATTTGCTATCCAAGCAGAAGTAACCTTCGCGCTCAAATTGGTAAGCATGCCCGATATCCGCATGTTGTAAGCTTGGTTCAACAAAACCTTGTTTAATTACCAAAGAAGTCGGGTTAATGGTTGATAAAAAGTCTTCCGCTGCACCTGGATTTGGTGTGTTAAATAAGCGATCATACAAGCGAATTTCAGCAGGTTTGGCAAATTTTGCTGAAACCCAATGAATAACACCTTTCACTTTACGCCCATCTTCAGGGTTTTTATTTAACGTAGCGGGATCGTAGCTACAATAAATCGTTTGAATATTGCCTTCAGCATCTTTTTCAACGCGATCAGCTCGGATAACATAAGCATTACGTAGTCGCACTTCTTTGCCTAATACCAAACGTTTGTAATTTTTGTTGGCTTCTTCTCTAAAATCAGCGCGGTCAATATAGATTTCACGTGTGAATGTGACTTCACGGTGACCAAGTTCAGGACGATTAGGATGATTTGGCATACTGAGCACTTCATCAAGGTTTTCTGAAAAGTTTTCAATAACCACTTTAACCGGATCAAGCACAGCCATTGCGCGTGGTGCGTTTTCGTTAAGATCTTCGCGAATACAAAACTCCAGGGTGCTCATTTCAACCGTGTTTTCTTGTTTTGTGACACCAATTCGGCGACAAAAGTCACGAATAGAGGCTGGTGTATAACCTCGACGACGTAATCCTGATACGGTTGGCATACGTGGATCATCCCAGCCATCAACAATTTTTTCGGAAACTAATAAGTTTAATTTACGCTTAGAAGTAATAGCATATTCTAAATTCAATCTTGAAAATTCATATTGGTGAGGGCGAGCTTCAATCGTAATATTATCTAAAACCCAATCATATAAGCGACGATTGTCTTGGAATTCAAGTGTACAGAGTGAATGCGTGATATTTTCGATCGCATCAGAAATACAGTGGGTAAAATCGTACATTGGGTATATGCACCATTTGTTGCCTGTTTGGTGATGCTCGGCAAATTTAATACGATATAGCACCGGATCGCGCATGACAATAAATGGCGAGGCCATATCGATTTTAGCACGTAGGCAGGCTTTTCCTTCTGCAAATTTGCCTTCTTTCATTTGAATAAAAAGTGCTAAGTTTTCATCAATACTACGATCACGATATGGGCTATTTTTGCCGGGTTGAGTGAGTGTTCCTCGATATTCACGGATTTCATCAGCTGACAACTCATCAACATAAGCAAGCCCTTTATTGATTAGCTCAATTGCATATTCATATAGTTTGTCAAAATAGTCAGATGAATAACAAATTTCGCCATCCCACTCAAATCCTAACCAGCGAACATCTTGTTTAATTGATTCAACATACTCTATATCTTCTTTGGCTGGGTTGGTATCATCAAAACGTAAATTACATTTACCTTGATAATCTTGCGCAATACCAAAATTTAAACAAATGGATTTAGCATGGCCAATATGTAAATAACCATTAGGTTCTGGAGGGAATCGAGTATGTGTTGTTTTATATTTTCCCGCCGCTAAATCAGCATCAATAATTTGACGAATAAAGTTAGTTGGACGATTATCTGTCTCGGCCGGTAATGAACCGCTCATAAAAAACCTCTGATGATATATTGATTAATAACAAATTTAGAATATTTGCTTTGTCATTACTTGTAATGTTAACCGAAGAATATAACAAATTTTTCCTATTTCTGAAACGGAAAACAAGCTATTTGCAACGACAAAAATGGTTTGTAAATAAATCTTTTAATTAAAACAGATCGTTATTGCATAAAAAGCGCGATCTTTCACAAAAAACAGCCAAATAAAAACTTCAATAAAATCAATAGCTTTTCTGACGCACTTTTACAAGGTGCGATAAAGAACAATTGTTTTAAGCATCACCTGATTTTAACGAAACCACAAATCTTGCACCACCAAGCGGGCTGGTTACAACAAAGGCTTTGCCATCATGAAATTCTGCCATTAATTTTACATAAGCTAAACCAAGCCCATAACCACCGGTTGAGCGGGTTCGACTAGTATCAAGCCGAGCAAAAGGCATAAAAATCTTTTCACGCGCATCAAATGGAATTCCGGTACCATCATCATCAATCTCAAAGATGACTTGATTTCCTTGTTTAGTGATATTTAAAACTGCTTTATGTGCTGCATATTTAAAGGCATTTAGTAACAAATTTTTAACAATCGTTTCAACTAAATTAGTATCAATTATCGCTTGCACATCTTGGCAATTACAAGTGAGTTCAAATCCTTTTGGCTTAAATAATGTGAGTGATTGGCAGATTTTGTCACCCCACGCTTTTAGCGATACGGACGTTAGGTTTAGTTCAATATTACTTTGTTGCATTTTGAAGTAATTTAAACTAGCCGTAATTAATGTTTCAAGTTCGTTAATATCATCACTCATGCCTTTTTGTAAAAGTCGTTTTTCTTGCTCGTCGTTAGACTCTTCCAGCATACTAAGTTCAAATCGCATACGCGCAAGCGGTGTGCGTAATTCATGCGCCATGGCATGAGATATCGTTTGATTAGTGCTCACTAAGTGTTCTATATGCGTTCCCATATTATTTAACACATTAGCAAGTGGCTTAAATAACCAGCCTTTTACATTTTCAGTTCGTGCTTTTAAATTACCTTGCCCAAGCTGTTCGGCAGTTTGTCTAATATTGACTAGATCTTTCCAAACCGCACTAAAAGCCAGATAAATTAAAATAAAAAAGATGATTGCACTAAATAATGCCCAAATAATCAAAAATAGGGTTAATGACATGGTGTTGGATGCCAAAATATCCCGCACAACTATTGGGCCTAATTGGAGCAAATGCTCATCTTTTACATCAATATAAACGACCTCTTTGTCGCTATCATAAGAAAACCCAAGCTTTGCTAGCTCGTCAAGCACCACTTCGGATAACGGAGTATTTACAGACAGTACTTTGATAGGATAAGCAAAATAGGGTTGTAGTTCGTTAACCACTTCTTGAAGAGGGCGATCTTTATGCTGGTTGATTTGCATACGAATAAGGTTGACCGTGCCACGCTGAGATTCTCGAAACACAATATGATCATCTGGTATATCCGTTAATGAAGAAGGTAATGAATCAAATACAAGTAAAGCACCATAAGCAATAATACTTTGTAGCAGTAGTAAGATGACGAGATAGAATATAATTCGGCGATTAAAAAATAGCGGTTTAGCTAATAGTTGGCTCAATGGCTGTCTCCTTCTCGCATAAATAAATACCCCTTTCCTCGAACTGTTTTAATGCGTGATGGGTTATCTGGATCATCGAGTAATTTACGTCGAAGCCTTGAAACTCGAGCATCAATTGAACGATCGCTACCATCAAAATCGATACCTCTGACCTGAGAAAAAATGTCATTTCGAGATAAAATGATCCCTGCATTATGCGCAAGCAACCATAACAGATCAAATTCCGCAGTGGTTAAATCAATTTCTTGCTCTTGCAGTAGTACTTTGCGATTTTCACCATCAATAACTAAATTATCAAATATAAGGGTTTTATTGTTGTGTGGCACAATCCATTCTTTAGTATGCTCTTTATCCGTTTCTATCTGTTTTCGGCGGAATAAAGCCCGTATTCGTGCCAACAATAATCTTGGCTCAACAGGTTTTGCCAAATAATCATCGGCCCCTAATTCAAGCCCAACAATTTCATCAATATTATCTTCGCTAGCCGTCATGATGAGAATATAGTTAGTAAACCATGTACGTATATCACGACAGATATCAAAACCCGTTTTTTCAGGAAGCATGACATCTAATATCACCAAATCGGGATTAAGTTGTTGAATTTTTTCTTCGGCTCCTTTACCACTATTATGCCATTCCACAAGGTATCCTTGGCGAATTAGATAAACTTGAATCAAATTGGCTAGCCGTTGATCATCTTCAATGATTAATATACGTTCACTCATTATGCGCTCTTAATTGCGTAGCTGATATTTAGAGGTGCCTCATTATACAGACATTTTATTGGCCGTTACAAAACATATACAAAGAGTCTACAAAGTTTATTGCCACTCTATGAGAAAATCTGCGCCAATATTTATAAATAAACTAGTTTTATATCAAATCAATATGGATGCTTTTTCATCAATAACAAATTCCCTTTCTTCTCCAAATTATACACAACATAAGACGCCAATTGTCTTGTGTGATTTTGATGGAACCATTAGTGTAAAAGATGTGACAGATACATTACTGAGCCACTTTGGGCAAGCTGGTTGTGATGAACTTGAAGAATTGTGGGTAAGTGGCAAAATTGGCTCTCAAGAATGTATGAGCAAACAAATTGCCTTAATGGATGCAAGCCTCGATGAACTCAATGAAGTCTTATCTCAAATTGAAATTGACGCGGATTTTAAATCTTTTATTAATTACGCCGAACAAAACAATATTCCTGTTCACGTGGTTAGCGACGGGCTAGATTATGCAATTGAGTTTATTTTAAAACGTCATGGCATTGCGCGTTTACCTATTTTCGCCAATAAATTGATGCATAATGATTTGCGCAGTTGGCGTCTAGAGTTCCCTTATGCGAATAAAGACTGTATTAAACAAAGTGGCAATTGCAAATGTCATCATGTTAAAAAACAGCAATATTTTCCGCAAATACTCTATGTCGGCGATGGCACATCAGATTACTGCGTATCACATCATGTTGATTTTGTGTTTGCCAAAGATAAACTAGTTAATTATTGCAAAGAAAATCATATTAATCACTGCAAAATTACCAGCTTCGCAGAGGTAACCACCGCATTAAAACAGGCTAAACATGCTGTTATCCCCGTCACAATGGTAAAATAACAAGGAATACTAATGAGTACAATTCAAGATTTATCTTACTTTTTACCTGGAAACAGAAATGGCGTGTTATTAATTCATGGTTTAACTGGCACCCCGAATGAAATGCGAATTTTGGCCAATGGCTTACATAAAGCAGGATTTACGGTTTATGCAATCCAACTCGCTGGGCATTGTGGCACCGAAGAAGATCTGTGTAAAACAACATGGCAAGATTGGTATAAAAGCGTGCAAGATGGTGCTGATTATTTAGCGCAGCATGTGGATAATATCTTTGTTGCTGGACTATCAATGGGGGCACTCCTTGCGCTCAAACTGGCAGTAGATAGACCTGAACAAATTAAAGGAGTTGGCGTATTAGCGCCCACATTTTGTTACGATGGTTGGAGTATGCCATTTTGGGCAAAAAAACTGTTTTTCTTACTTGTTTACTTTAAAAAATTGGGTATTTTTCAAAAACAGGTTTTCATTGAACAACCACCTTATGGGCTTAAAGATGAGCGCATTCGTGCGGTAGTCTCTGAAAGTATGTTAAGTGGTGATGCCGCCTCAGCAGGGCTTGCGGGTAACCCTTTTCCGGCTCTTGCTGAGATGCAGTTATTAGCAAAACATATGCGCAAGCAATTACCCAAAGTCATTTCGCCTTGCTTAATTATGCATTCTGGTAATGATGATATCGCCAATATAGAAACTAATGCAAAATTGGTTGAAAAACAGGTGTCAGGACCAACAAAATTGGTAGTATTAAATAATAGCTATCATTTAATTACCATCGATAGCCAACGCCGTGAAGTGATTAAGGAATGCGCCTCGTTCTTTGATAATATAGCAGAAGGAATAAAAGCATAATGTCACCATTAGTTATCATACTTTGGGTTTGTAATATCTGTTTTGATACATTAGGGCAAGTCGCTTTTAAATTTGCAGCCATCGCACCCAATAATCGTGATGGTTGGTATTACTGGCTCGATTTATCTAAAAATAAGTGGATTTGGGTTGGGATTATATCCTACGTTGCTGAATTTTTACTATGGTTAGCCTTTTTAACCTTAGTTCCTCTTTCTCAAGGGGTGTTACTTGCTTCATTTAATATCATTACTATCATGGTGGTTGGGCGCATTATTTTCAAAGAACTACTAACTATTTATCGCTTAATTGGAATGCTATTAATTACTGCTGGTGTCGTTTTTGTAGGGATGTCTTAATATGGCTAGATTCTATGTTATTGGTTTTTCTGTATTGCTCTTTTTTGACACAATTGCGCAATGCAGCTTCAAATTGACGGCTATTGAGGCTCAACCGCTAGAAATGAGCATTGAATGGCTAATTCGCGTATTTACTAATCCTTGGATTTATATCTCAATAGCGGGGTATATTCTAACTTTCTTTACTTGGATGACGCTATTAAAAAAAGCGCCAGTAGGCCCAGCTTTTGCCGCATCACACTTTGAAGTCGTTACGGTGATGATTGCGTCAATTTGGTTATTTAATGAACAAATCACCTTGTTCAAATTCGTTGGCACCATACTCATTGTTTCTGGAATTCTATTTTTAGCTATCGCTGAAAGTAAATTGGCTAAACAAGAATCCAGCAATCAAACCCACTAAAAATAATTACTCAAAAAAAGCAGGGTTATACTCAAACCTGCTTTCCTTGAAATTTTTTATAACGACAATGCTAATGCGTTTAGTAATGTCAAATTTAGCTGATGCTGTTCTTGTTGCCACTCATTTAGCTTTTCAGATGAAATAATGGGTTGCTTATCTAATGAGCTTAAAAAACGCTTAAACCAACTCGATGGCTGCCATATTGATAACTCACCAGTGATATCACTACCAACAATGCGTTGTTTAATTGAGGAAATCGTATCTAATAAATGGTAAGTTTGCAACTGACCTTGATCCCAATTAGTGTGGATCACCTCTTCGCTTAATACATCTTTATCAATCGATAAGTAAATGGGCTGGGCACAATGGTATTGTTCCGATAAAAAACTGGCAATGAGATCATCTGGCGATTCAAAATATCGAAACGCGTGAGCCAAACCGATTTTTCTCGCCCAAGCGGTATTCACGTTTAAACTCCAGTAAGTGAGCTTTTTATGAAAAAGCGGTGCCCATCTATTTTCCCAAAAATGAGTAAGCCCAATATCATTAGACGTAATTCCAAGCACATGTACATGACTCACAAAAGGCAAACTTGCCACATAGCTAACCCATGAACCACAATGAATGCCAAATAAATAACGCATATTATCTGGGTGATTATCAAAAACCACAACTTGAATTGGATTTTCGGCTGAATATTGTTTAGCGAGATTTTCAATTAATAATAACGAAATATGGTGATAATCGCCACTGCCTATAAGTACCGTGCCATAATTTTCAGGTAAAGATTGTTCTAGTAATAATTGAAATTGTTTGAATTTTTTTTCACTACAACCAAAGCGAATACTCTCTTGCCAGTTATTAACATCAATTGTTTTGGCATCATTAATCTGACCGACGCTGTGATCAAAATTGAGTATAATTGGGGAGGTCATGCTACTTTCTCCTTGTCACTTTCAAAATGACCAATGAATTTGCGTAATATCACCCGTAATAATGGATTTCGGATATAAACTAAATGCTTTGATAATGTAAAACTAGCGCCAAGAGAGGCTTTAACTTCTGGATCAGTCCAACCGGCAATATAATGACTAAATCCTTGCTGTAGCGCATATTCAAGATTAAAAAACCAACTAACATAGTAGAGGTTTAACTCTCTCGCTTTGGGATAAACCATGCCAATATATTTATCTACCAACATATTGTTAACAACAAAACAGATATTATAACCGACTAATTGATCATCATCATAATAAGTAACAATATGCGCATTTCTCGTTTTACTCTGTAATAACTGCGTAAAAAAGGGTTTGGTAAGTAAATCAAAATGCACTTCGCTTTGCTGATAGACATTAAGATAAAGTTGATAATACTCATCTAAAACAGCATCGTTAAAAAAAGATTCATCACCACTATGCAAAACCTTGATACTCAGTTTTTCGCGTGAGCGTAGTTTACGTCTGAAATTTTTACGGCGACTATAAGAAAAACGCGATAAAACTTCATCTAAGTTTTTAAAATCAATCGGCACCCAAGCTAATGCTTGACCTTCTACTTCGATAAATCCTTGTTCTTTTAAGGCTGAAATAAATTGTGTTGAATATTGATTATCTTTTTTACTCAATAAAGGAGATGCAGACGGTATATCTTTGATAATCATAAAAGGATATTGCTTCGCATAGGCTTTTTTAAGATTATTCGCCAACTCATTAGCATCAACATCATTAGTCAACAACGCATTTTCAGAAACCGTCGATCCCACAAAACAAGTTTTGGGTTGTAACCAGTGACGCCATTTTTTTGAAAATGGTAATTTCTCGATTTTATTTTTAAAATTGTCATCAGCAGTAGTAAGTAAATCGAACTTAGCAGAAAAAACAGGCACACCATCTTCACTCAACCAAGCTGAAAAATCTTGTGGTGGATGAGTTAAAAAATTGTCGATTAATTCATTCGGTTCTAACTGATTGATGTATTTCATAACAATATAACGAGTAATTGATTCAATTCGATAAGAAGCCCCGCCAATAAAATTGACGGGGAATGATTAAAGTTCTTTTTTAGCACGTGTAATAAGTTGATCGAGTAATTCAATACCTTGATCAATCTCTTGACGAGAAATATGTAACGATGGAGCAAAAGTAATGACATTTTTGTAATAACCACCAATATCAAGTACTAAGCCCATTTTTTTACCATTCCAATCAAGATCACCTGACATACCAATATCAACCATCTTATCAACTAAAGCTTTATTGGCAGTAAAGCCATCTTCAGTACAAATTTCAGCACGAAGCGCTAAACCTAAGCCATCAACTTCGCCGATCTCTTTGTGTTTCTTCTCAAGTGTTTTTAAACCTTCTAGGAAGTAAGCACCACTCTCCATGACCATTTTTTCGTAATCGGTTTCAGAAGTCATTTTTAACACTTCAAGACCAACTGCTGTACCAAGTGGATTTGAGGCAAAAGTTGAGTGAGTTGAACCAACTGGGAATACTTGTGGATTAATTAATTCTTCACGTGCCCATAAACCGCCTAGTGGATTAAGTCCATTAGTTAATGCTTTAGCAAAAACCACAACATCAGGTTTGACATCAAAGTGTTCAATTGACCAAAGTTTACCTGTACGGTAAAAGCCCATTTGGATTTCATCAACGACTAATAAAATACCATACTGATCTAACACTTTTTTAAGACCTTTAAAGTAATTACGCGGTGGCACAATATAACCACCTGTTGCTTGTAAAGGTTCGGCATAAAACGCTGCATATTCCGCTTGTCCAACTTTTGGATCCCAAACACCGTGGTATTCGGTTTCAAATAAACGCGCAAATTCAGCCACCAAATGTTCACCATATTCTTCTGCTGTCATGCCTTTGGGACGGCGGAAAGGGTATGGGAATGGAACAAACATAGCACGATCGCCAAAATGACCATAGCGACGACGATAACGATAACTTGATGTGATAGATGAAGCGCCTAAAGTACGACCATGGTATCCACCTTGGAAAGCAAACATTAATGATTTACCACCCGAGGCATTACGAACTAATTTTAATGAGTCTTCAATACATTGTGAACCACCTACATTGAAATGTACTCGACCTTCGTAACCAAAGCGTTTTTCCATACCTTGCGCAATGGTTTTAGCTAATTCAATTTTAGTTGGGTGCAAATATTGGCTGGCACATTGTGGTAAGATATCAATTTGTTTTTTTAGAACGTTGTTTAGACGTTCATTAGCATAACCAAAGTTACATGCTGAATACCACATTTGTAGATCTAAGAAAGCTTTGCCTTCTTTGTCGTACATGTAGCTACCTTCACAACCATCAAAGATTTTTGGCGGTTCAACGTAATGAACAGTGTCACCAAAAGAACAATATTTTGCTTCATCTGCTAACAAAGTCGCATCATCAGGACGACTGTTAATCATTTCTAAAGTTGGTTTACTCATAATTATCTAACTAATCCATATTCAAACACGATAAAATGTGGCATTATTATTAAAGAAAATGGATTGTAACAATGTACGATTAGTGTATAGATTTTGTGACGATAACCCTGAGAGGCAAAATTATTGCAATAATTGTCTTGAGTCATATTGCGAGAAGTGGGTATCAGAATGAAAAATTTAAGCTGCATAATTTCAATCTTATCAATGTTTCCTTTAGGCTATACTCAAATTGCATCAGCCGATCCCACATCATTAGGTATCGGCTTAGGCTGGTCTAATTCACCCTATAAGAGTTATCGCTCAAGCTTCTATCCTATTCCTCATATTGATTATGATAATGGTTCCTTTTTTATTGATGATCTCTCTACCGGTATTTACGCATTAAACGACGACAACCAAAGTCTATCATTTGGTGCTCGCTATCTTGCTAATGAATTTAAACCTCATGATGCTAACAATCGCATGCTAAAAAAATTTAACAGCCGTCACTCTACTTTATTGGCAGAAGTAAATTACGATATCATTACAGATTGGGGGATTTTTTCAAGCAGTATTGGCGCTGACGTTCTTGGTAAAAGTCACAGTATCTTAGTGAATACTGACTATACCGTGCCTTACATACAAGGTAATTTAATTGTCGCACCCACGATTGGTATAAATTGGGCTAATAGTAAACATAATACCTATTATTATGGCGTTTCTCATAAAGAGTCTTCACGTTCAGGTTTGCGTTATTTTAATTCAAATAGTTCTGTTACGCCTTACTTTGAAATTGGTGCACAATATTCTTTAACCGATAATATTGCTACTTTCGGTGGTATTCATATTGATGAACTGACAGGTAATGTAACTCACAGCCCTATGATTGATAATAATGTAACAACCTCAATTTATGCAGGTGTATCTTATAATTTTTAATTCATAAACATCGATACTGACAATGAAAAGATAACGACTTGTTACTCACTATCAGTTAGTATCAGTTTAAACAAAATAAAATCTTCATCACAAAATTCAGGAAATAGAAAAGTATGCTTTGGTTTAAAAATGCCATAATTTATCAACTTAATAGTGACACGCTACTTAATAAAGATGCGATAGAAAAAGCCTTAAAATCTCACCCTTTTACTCCCTGCGGTAATTTAGATACCACAAAGATGGGATGGGTTTCGCCTTATCATGATAATAATCAAGATGATTTGATTGTCGATATGCAAGGGCATTTATTATTACGTATCAAAAAAGAAACCAAAATATTACCAGCTCCCGTCATCAAACAAGCGCTATTAGAAAAAATTGATAAACAAGAGCAAGCACTAAGTAGAAAGCTCAGTAAAAATGAAAAAGCCACTTTAAAAGACGAAGTTATGATTGATTTGATGCCAAGAGCATTTAGTAAATATAATCACTATTGGCTATGGATCGATATGCACAATAAACGCATTATTGTTGATTGTAGTAGCTTTAAACAAGCTGAAGATATTTTAGCAATTTTACGCAAAGAGCTTGGTTCACTAGCATTAACGCCATTGTCTATTGACAAACCACTTGAACAAATCATGACTACATGGGTTAAAGAAAATCTGAATTTTCCACCATTTGTATTAGGCGATCAGGCCGAACTTAAAGATACCCTTGAAGGTAATGGGATTATTAGTTGTAAAAATCAAGATATCACCAGCGATGAAATGCGCGTCCATTTTGATTCAGGGAAATGGATAACTAAGATTAAAATTATTGATGAAAGAGGCATAAGCTTTATCATTAATAGCGATTTAACATTTAAACGAATTAAATTTGATGCTATTATTTTAGACGAAAATGAAGATATAGGATCAGATGAATTTGATAAAAAACTGGAAGCAGACTTTTTTATTATGGCTAATACATTAGCCAATACAATTGATGACTTTTACCTGACAATTAACAAAATTATTTGATAAAACTATTTAAAAATTTTCATATCATGATGGCAATAAATATAGCTTTGCCTATTATCTATGCTATACTAGCGTCAGATTATGTGTAGCATAATTATATAAAAATAAGTAATTGTTCTTTTTATTTGAAGTAAATTTTAAGCAACAAAAAACTAAACATCGTCTATAACAACATATAAGTTGAGGCAATAAAATGAAAAAAACAACCCTAGCTCTAGCAATCGCAGTTGCAAGTTTAACAGCCTCTGCAGCTAACGCAGCATACGAAGACAACACTTTTTATACAGGTGCTAAATTAGGTTGGTCAGAGCTTTATAAATTAGATGCAAATAAAGTTCGTATTTCAGATCACTTTGGCATCAGCACTTCAGATCGTAGCAATGTTGCTGGCGGTGCTTTCCTTGGTTTCCAAGCAAACCCTTATTTAGCTTTTGAATTAGGTTACGACTGGTTAGGTTCAGCTAAATATAAAAGATCTTACCGTTCTGCTGGAAAAAGCTATGACGTTGGTCATAGTAAAGTTTCCGCTCAAGGTGTATCTTTAACAGGTAAATTAAGCTATCCAATCGTTGACGGTCTAGATATTTATGGTCGTGCAGGTGGTATGGTCACTATCGCTAAATGGAAAAACGGTGGATTGGTTAAAAAATATGACGCGCTTAGTCATGGCACGAAAACTGATCTATCCCCAGTTTATGCATTAGGTGTTGATTATCGTTTCGACGAAGACTTCTCTACTCGTTTAGAGTACCAATACGTTCACAATATTCATACTAAACCTGGCGCATCTCCAGATGCAGGTACTGTGAGTTTAGGTATTACTTACCGTTTAGGTTCACCAGCTATAGTTGCTCCTGTTGAATTAAAAACTGAAGTAAACCGTTACGTGTTAAATGAAGATGTTCTATTTGCTTATGCAAAAGCTGACTTAAAAGCTGAAGGTCGTCAAGCATTAGACAACTTACTTACAAATCTAGTTAAGATCAAACCAACTGAAAGTGCTATCGTAGTAATTGGTCATACTGACCGTATTGGTTCAGTAAGCTACAACCAAAAACTATCAGAACAACGTGCTAATTCAGTAATGAAATACTTAGTTGCCAATGGCGTGCCTTCTCACGTTATCAGTGCACGAGGTATGGGCAAATCTCAACCAGTTACTGGCACTAAATGTAATGCGCTTCGTGGTGCTAGCTTAAAAGCTTGTTTAGCCCCAGATCGCCGTGTTGAAATTGAAGTTAAAGCACTTAATGAAAGAGAAGTTGAAGTAATTAAATCAACAAAATAATCTTTGTTTCTTAACTTATTGATTAAAACCCAGTTAAAAGCTGGGTTTTTTTATCTATCTTTTTTGTTAACAACTAAATTATATATCACCTTAGAACTACAAATTATCCACAAAAAAGATTATAATGCTTTACGATATTGTTAGTAAGAAAAGTTGAAGGAGTTGCCGTGCCTACCGCTATTTGGCAAGATTGCCTTTCGCAATTACAAGAAGAAATCCCTACAACGGAATTCAATTTATGGATTCGCCCGTTGCAAGCGGAAATGGTCGATAATAAACTCTATATTTATGCGCCAAATAGGTTTGTCCTAGATTGGGTAAAAAATAAATATTTACCCACCATTAACCAATTATTAAATAAACTTTTTAATGATGATTCTCTAAAATTATTTCTTGAAGTTGGCTCAACCATATCCACTGATAAAAAAGCCCAAAGTAGCCAACGTAAAGCAGATGTTGTGCCTGCTTGGAAAACGACAAAGGAAACAAAGAATAATCATGTCTACCATTCAGGTATCAACCATAAACATACTTTCGATAGCTTTGTTGAGGGTAAATCAAATCAGCTTGCAGTGGCCGCAGCCAAACAAGTCGCTGAAAATCCAGGCAAAGCTTATAACCCTTTGTTTTTATATGGTTCTACCGGTTTAGGTAAAACGCACTTATTACATGCAGTTGGTAATCAAATAATGGCAGAAAAAAACAATGCCAAAGTTGTCTATATGCATTCAGAACGCTTTGTGCAAGATATGGTAAAAGCGCTACAAAATAATGCGATTGAAGAGTTTAAAAATTATTATCGCTCAGTCGATGCATTACTTATTGATGATATCCAATTTTTTGCAAATAAAGAGCGATCGCAAGAAGAATTTTTTCACACATTTAACTCTTTATTAGAAGGCAACCAACAAATTATCTTAACCTCTGATCGTTATCCAAAAGAAATTAATGGCGTTGAAGATCGCTTAAAATCGCGTTTTGGCTGGGGGTTAACCATCGCAATAGAACCGCCCGAGCTTGAAACTCGAGTGGCAATTTTAATGAAAAAAGCAGAAGAAAATAAAATAAAATTGCCCGAAGAAGTCGCTTTTTTTATTGCTAAACGATTACGTTCCAATGTTCGTGAGTTAGAAGGGGCACTTAACCGAGTCATCGCTAATGCTAATTTTACGGGGAAAGCTATTACCATTGATTTTGTTAAAGATGCCTTAAAAGATTTGCTAGCTTTACAAGAAAAACTGGTTACTATTGAAAATATACAAAAGACGGTTGCCGAATATTATAAAATTAAAGTATCAGATTTACTTTCTAAACGCCGTTCTCGTTCTGTTGCAAGACCAAGGCAGGTCGCTATGGCGCTTGCAAAAGAGCTTACTAATAAAAGCCTGCCTGAAATCGGTGATGGCTTTGGTGGCAGAGATCACACAACGGTATTGCATGCATGTAGAAAGATTGCAGAATTAAAAGAAGAAAGTAATAATATAAAAGAAGATTACTCCAATTTAATTCGAACTTTATCAACTTAACAAAGAATCAATACTATGAAATTTATTATCGATCGTGAAAAACTGATTAAACCATTGCAGCTTGTCAGTGCACCTTTGAGTAGTCGCCCTACACTACCTATTTTGGGTAATTTACTATTACAGGTGAGCGATAACACGCTATCAATGACGGGAACTGATCTTGAAATAGAGATGATATCGCATATACCATTAGTTGAACTAAGTGAACCTGGTGCAACAACCGTGCCAGCTAGGAAATTTCTTGATATTTGCCGAAACCTACCTAATAATGCTCAAATTTCAATAAGTGTCGATGATAATCGATTGATGATTCAATCAGGTCGTAGTAAATTTTCTTTATCCACACTGCCCGCTAGCGATTTTCCTAATTTAGAAAACTGGCAAAGTGATATTGATCTTTCCGTTCCACAAAAAACTATAAAACGGCTAATTGATGCTGTTCAATTTTCTATGGCTAACCAAGATGTAAGATATTACTTAAATGGTATGTTATTTGAAATTGAAGATGGATTATTAAAATCAGTTGCAACAGATGGGCATCGATTAGCTTTATGTGCACAGCCTATTGAGCAAGATACTAAAACTTCTTGTTCGGTCATTTTACCAAGAAAAGGGGTGCTTGAGCTTGCTAAACTGGTTAGTGATAACGACGAATTAATCACTATGCAAATTGGTAATAATAATTTGCGTGTTAACCTTGGTGACTTCACTTTCACATCAAAACTGATTGATGGAAGATTCCCCGATTACAAACGCGTATTACCACGCAATCCCGATAAACCACTTGAAGTATCCTGTGATGAGCTTAGAAACGCCTTATCACGTGTTGCGATCTTATCTAATGAAAAATTCCGTGGAATTAGGCTTCATGTCCATAACAATCAAATAAAAATTACGGCAAATAACCCCGAACAAGAAGAAGCAGAAGAAGTCATTGACGTCAAATATGCATCATCAGAGCTTGAAATTGGCTTTAATGTAACCTATTTACTTGATATATTAAACACATTGAAATGTGATAGCGTACAACTGTTATTAACTGATGCAACATCCAGTGTACAAATTGAAGATATTAATAATCAATCCGCCACTTATGTTGTTATGCCAATGCGCTTATAATCAACCACATCTAACTTTCCGGTTTCGGCCGGAATAATATAAGCATATGACTCTTTCAAAAATCCAAGTTCATCATTTCCGTAATATTGCTTATGCACAACTGTCTTTATCGCCACACTTTAACTTTATTGTTGGTGACAATGGAAGTGGGAAAACCAGCTTGCTTGAAGCTATTTACATGCTTGGCCACGGGCGTGCATTTAGACATACACAATCCAATCGAATTATCCAGCAAGAGCAACCTGAACTTGTGTTATTTAGTGAAATAAAAAACACCAACCAACAGGTTCATTCAATTGGTCTTGCAAAATCACGTAATAGCAATAATAAAATCAAAATAGATGGTGATGAAGGCTTTCGATTAACCGATTTAGCCAAATTATTACCCATTCAATTAATCACACCAGAAGGGTTTGATTTATTGACAGGGGGGCCCAAATATCGTCGTGCATTTATTGATTGGGGATGCTTCCATCATTATCCTGAATTTGTTTATTTATGGAATAATTTAAAGCGACTATTTAAACAGCGAAATGCATTATTAAAGCAATCCCAGAATTATAATCAATTATTACATTGGGATAAACAAATCGTACCTATTGCTGAAAAGATTAGCAACATTAGGGCAAATTATTCGCAACAAATTTTTCCTGAAATTATTCAAACTTGCATGGACTTTTTACCTGAATATCACCTTAGTTGCCACTATTATCAAGGTTGGGAACATGACACTGATTATGCTGAAATATTAAACAAGCACTACGAACGAGACAAGCTGCTTAACTACACATCAGTAGGGCCACATAAAGCTGATATTCGGTTACGTGTCAGCAATATTCCTGTTGAAGACTTATTATCCCGCGGTCAATTAAAGTTATTAATGTGCGCTTTACGTTTAGCTCAAGGCGAATATTATTCAAAGCAAAATACTCAATCTTGTGTTTACCTAATTGATGATTTTGCCTCTGAATTAGATAACCACAAACGAGAGTTATTAGCCAAACGTTTAAAATTAGCCAATTCACAAGTATTTATTACCGCAGTTAACCAAGAACAAATTACCCATATGATCGATGAAAATGATAAGATTTTTCACATAAAATCTGGTATAATTTCGTAAATTTATAGAATGATATAAACAATCAATTAAGTCGAGAAATCCATGTCTAATTCTTATGATTCTTCTAGCATTAAAGTACTCAAAGGACTTGATGCTGTCCGTAAACGTCCAGGTATGTATATTGGTGATACTGATGATGGCACAGGACTTCACCATATGGTTTTTGAAGTGGTAGACAATGCCATTGATGAAGCATTAGCGGGTTATTGTCGCCATATTGAAGTCACTATCCATCCTGATAACTCCGTTTCTGTGCGTGACGATGGTCGTGGCATTCCAACTGGAATCCATGAGGAAGAAGGTGTTTCAGCGGCTGAAGTTATCATGACTGTATTACATGCTGGTGGTAAATTCGATGACAACTCATATAAAGTCTCTGGTGGCCTGCATGGCGTTGGCGTTTCAGTGGTTAACGCTTTATCAGATAAATTAGAATTAGTTATTTACCGTGAAGGGAAAATTTACCAACAAATTTATCAATTAGGCGTACCACAAGCCCCTCTTAAAGTTATTGACGAAACCACTGAGTCAGGAACCTATGTCCGTTTCTGGCCAAGCCCTGAAACATTTACTAATATTGAATTTGTTTATGAAATATTAGCGAAACGACTACGTGAATTATCGTTCTTAAACTCAGGTGTATCAATAAGATTACTTGATGAGCGAACAGGCAAAAGTGAGCATTATCATTATGAAGGTGGTATTCAAGCTTTTGTTGAATACTTAAATAAAAATAAAAACCCTATTCATCCGAAAATATTCTATTTTAGTACTGAAAAAGATAACATTGGTGTCGAAATTGCATTGCAATGGAACGATGGCTATCAAGAAAATATCTACTGTTTTACTAATAATATTCCTCAACGAGATGGGGGAACGCATTTAGCTGGTTTCCGTGGTGCAATGACGCGCACATTAAACAATTATATGGAATCTGAAGGGTACAGCAAAAAAGCGAAAATTAGTGCCACAGGCGATGATGCGCGTGAAGGTCTCATCGCGGTTGTATCAGTTAAAGTCCCAGATCCTAAATTCTCATCACAAACCAAAGACAAATTAGTCTCATCAGAAGTTAAATCTGCGGTTGAATCCGTCATGGGTGAAAAATTAGCAGAATATCTTCTTGAAAACCCAAGCGATGCCAAGATTGTCGTCGGAAAAATTATTGACGCAGCAAGAGCGCGAGAAGCCGCTCGTAAAGCGCGAGAAATGACACGCCGTAAAGGCGCTTTAGATTTAGGTGGACTACCGGGTAAACTTGCCGATTGCCAAGAAAAAGACCCAGCGCTATCTGAACTCTACCTAGTGGAAGGGGACTCTGCGGGTGGCTCGGCCAAACAAGGACGCAACCGCAAAAATCAAGCAATTTTACCGCTAAAAGGTAAGATATTGAACGTCGAAAAAGCCCGTTTTGATAAAATGCTTTCATCGCAAGAAGTGGGAACGTTAATTACTGCATTAGGTTGTGGTATTGGCCGTGATGAATATAATCCAGATAAAATGCGTTACCATAGCATTATTATCATGACCGATGCCGATGTCGATGGATCACATATTCGTACTCTATTACTAACGTTCTTTTATCGCCAAATGCCAGAAATCATAGAGCGTGGCTATGTTTATATTGCACAACCGCCTTTATATAAAGTCAAAAAAGGCAAGCAAGAGCAATACATCAAAGATGATGAAGCAATGACGCAGTTTCAAATTGCTTTAGCCCTTGAAGATGCCTCATTACATGTTAATGACCATGCCCCTGCACTTGCAGGCGAAGCGTTAGAAAGACTCATTGCTGAATATCAAAAAGTCGAAAAACTGATTACCAAAATGGAGCGTCGTTACCCTAAAGCGCTACTTTCTGAATTGGTTTATCATGACGTATTAAACGAAAGTATTTTACAAAACCATCAGCAGGCTGAAAATTGGGCAAAAACCATTGTTGAAAAATTATCGAACAAAGAGCAACATGGCAGCAGCTACCTGTATTCAACTGAATATAATGAAAAAACACAATTATATGTGCCAATCATTAAAATCAGAACCCATGGTGTTGATACACATTATCCATTAGATCAAGTCTTTATCCATAGCAATGAATACCGTAATATCTGCCACCTTGGCGCACAATTAAAAGATCTGCTGGAAGAGAGTGCCTTTATTCAACGCGGTGAGCGTAAACAGCCAGTTGAATCTTTTGAAGAAGCCGTTGATTGGTTAATTAAAGAGTCTCGTCGTGGCTTAACTATTCAGCGTTATAAAGGTCTTGGCGAAATGAACCCTGAACAATTATGGGAAACCACCATGGATCCAACCAGTCGCCGTATGTTACAAGTCACCATCAAAGATGCAATTGAAGCAGATCAATTATTTACAACCCTTATGGGCGATGAAGTTGAACCTCGACGATTATTCATTGAAGAAAATGCCCTTAAAGCAGCTAATTTAGATTTCTAAATATTACTGCTATAAAAAACCAACAGAAAAACCAGACGCATGTCTGGTCAGATTGATGACAAACCTCGATATAATTCGGGGTTTATTTTTTTATTTAAACCATAAATAGGATTTTTAATTTGGATTTTATTAAATAAATTAAAAAATAGCTTAAAAAAACGTAACAAAAATAGCTTTATCGCTATTTTCTTGATATTTTGAGCCGTTGCGGCCAATAAACACTGCATTTGAACCTGCGCTCTTCCTCTAAATCGTGCATAGCGATGTCCGTGATGTTGTTTAGCATCAGCAAAGCTGCGCTCTATCGTTTCTTTTCGCCGAGCATAGACTTTTTTACCCCACTGACTTAAACGAATCTCGTTGGCTTTCTCTTTATCCGCTTCCCAGATATGCCGTGTGATGACTTTCTGTGTATTTTTACTCTGTGTACACTGTGACAATAACGGACAGATTTTGCAGGTTGTTGCATCAGAATGATAATGACGATAACCTTCCCTGCTGGTAGTTTTATATATTAATGTTTGCCCGTTTGGGCAAGTATAAGTATCGTTTTGACTGTTATAAATAAACTGCTTTTTTCTGATGGGATTCGCACCATGGGTGGGGCGGCGATAACCCAACACCGGATATATCTGCTCTGCCAGCAGTAAATGGCAAATGGGAGCCGTAAAATAACCCGCATCAAGACCGACACCAACCGGATTAAAGCCAAACCGCTCTAGCTGGCGTTTTAATCGAGCCATGTAAGGCTGGGAATCATGGATATTTCCAGCTGTGACATAGGTATCGGTAATTAAATTATGTTTGCCATCAACCGTTCGGTGATCTAAGTAGAAGAACCCTTTAGGCTTGCCTTCCCGATGCATAAAGCCACTGTCCGGATCTGTTGTACTGACTTTAACCTCCTTGTATTTCTCTACCGTCGATGGCTTTAAGGCTTTTTTCCGTTTAATTCTCTTTCTGCGTTGATGGCTTGATTAAGCGCATCAATATATTGACTGGGCTCAACAATACGCTGCTCATTACCTGCTTTGCCTTTATTGGCATTTGCTTTTAGGTGAGTACTGTCCGTATATAAAACCCGACCACTTATCAACCCTTTGGCAATGGCCTGCTCAACAATATTATCAAAAATCTGTTGATAGATTTCACTGTCATTAAACCGACGGCGACGATTTTGACTAAGTGTTGAGGCGTCAATCACTTTTTCGGTTAATCCCATTCCCAGAAACCAGCGGTAAGCTAAATTGACCTGAATTTCCTGAACCAGACGACGTTCACTGGGGATACCGAAAAGATA
>NZ_LZHO01000041.1:0-1591 GCF_001690895.1 Gilliamella sp. Nev5-1
ATTGGTACCTTTGAGACCCATTGTAGGTTTTGATTTGTCTAACGTTAATGCTTGTGTTAAAGCGACTCTTTCTGGATTATTTTTTAATTCCTTTGATAATAAAAAGACCATTTTCATTGGAACTTTAGAAGTTTCTAATTTTAATAGCATATTTTTACCTTTATTTTACTTTTTCAAAATGAACAATATTTTCATTAAAAATCTCTATACCTCTACCTTGTCCAAGTTGAGTTGTCATTTGCCCACCTTCAACTTTAAAACGAGTATTGGTTTTCATCCATTTCCCAGTTTTAATCGACATATTAGGAAATACTTTTGCCGCTGCAGAATTTGCTGCAATACCTATTTCTTCTAACTTAGCAAATGTTCCTTGTTTAACCACGATTTTTACGGTTACTCCATTATATTTTGATGAATATCCTAAAACTGGAGAGATGGAAGTTTCGGTTGTTGGAGGCATTATGCCTGTTCTCTCAAACTGCTTAAATTGCTCTTGTGACATAGTTCTATAAACAATTTCATTACCATATGCATCATACTGCTGAACAGGACTTAATGGATCCTTAGCGGTAGTGGTTGGAATACCTATCTTTTCTTTTCCTGCAACCCCTTCAAATCCACTATTTTCAACCTTAATCAACCCTAACGGATCTATCCAATTTATCGGATCACCATTGACATATTGATAACTATTTAAGCCACCCAGTATACCTAGTGGGTCTTGGGTGATATATCTGCCGGTAAATGGGTCGTAATAGCGGTTTAGGTTGTAATGAAGTCCTGTTTCCTCATCATAATATTGCCCTTGGAATCTTAACGGGTTATCGGGCAGGGCTTGGGTATCGTCCTGATGGTAGGTTTCGTTTGTAACTATCCCCTAAAATAGTACAGCCAAAAAGTAGGAAATTCTCTATGATAAAAGTAAAAGAGGATTCAATGATGAAAAAAATGACTGAACATCAAATCGTCGCTATTTTAAAAGAAGCTGAAGCGGGTATTCCTGTCAAGGAGCTCTGTCGTAAATAGGGCATGGGTAATTCAACTTTCTATAAATGGCGTGATAAATACGGTGGTATGGAAATTTCAGACATCAAACGTTTAAAGGAGCTGGAGGCGGAAAACCGTAAACTTAAACAGATGTTTGCTGAGCTCAGTTTAAAATCTCAGCTTCAGGAAGAAATCATAAAAAAGCTTTAGTGCCAACAGGGGCACGTAAAACGTGGGCACAGCAACTACAACAAAATCATTCAGTTACTATTGCTATGAGTTGTGCCATTGTTGGTTTAAGCCGTTGTGCTTACTATTATCAAGCTAAGTTACAGGATGATTCGGTGATTGTTTCGGTGTTGAATGCTATCACAGACCGGCATTTACGCTGGGGCTTTCCTAAATGTTTTAATCGTATCAGAAAGCTCGGCTATCAATGGAATCATAAACGGGTATATCGGGTGTATTGTGAATTAAAGCTTAATCTCAGGGTAAAGCGTAAAAAACGCATTCCTCCACGATGCCCGGAAAGGTTATTAGCCCCCAATAAACAAGGTGAATGTTGGTCAATGGATTTTATGAGTGATAGTCGCTGTAATCAACG
>NZ_LZHO01000042.1:0-36908 GCF_001690895.1 Gilliamella sp. Nev5-1
AGCCCGGTAGCCCTTATCAAAATGGTTATATTGAACGATTTAATCGTACCTATCGTACTGAAGTGCTCGATTTATATCTTTTTAACAACTTAGCGCAAGCAAGGAGAATAACCGAAGAATGGTTAACGATTTATAACACCGAAAGACCGCATGAGGCATTAAATAACATGACACCGCTCGAATATAAAATATTAAAACAGGCAGCTTAATTTTCTACGTGAGTTGTGTACTAAGTTTGGGGTATTTACATACAGTTTCTATTTCACCACAAGCTTCATCATCGTGCTTTTTCTTTTCTAATGCAGCTATTTGGCTATCATTGAGTTCAATACCTTCCTGAGCCGCTTTTTCTTCTAAAGCATGTAAGCATTTTTTGAAATTCTCAAGATTATGTCTTAACCAAACAGAGCACACGCCACTTCCTGAAATAAAAACACCTTGCTTACGAAGCTCATTGCTTGTTCTATGCTGACCATGAGCAGGATAGTCAATAGCATAACGAATAATGGCTTGTTCCGTTGGGTCATCAACGCGATTTTTGAGATTTAGTGTCCGTCTACTCTTTAATATTAAAGAGTCTAAACTAGCTTCTTCAACGAGTTCTTTATAACGATAAAACGCATCTCTTGATACTCCCATCACTTTACAAGCTCTAGACACGTTCTGAAGTTCTTCAGTTAAATTTAATAAGCCTACTTTATGTTTTATGATTTGATTGTTAGTATGAAGCATGAACGTTACCTCTTGTTGTTTTGATTGTAGATTTGACACCTAATATCAAAACTGGTAATGCTCTCTTTTTCAAGCCCTTTGTCCGATTAAGTCGGAACTAATACACTACATAATATGGTTACTCTATTTTTTCATGAAATCCTTTGCCATAAAAAACTAAACTACTGTTACCTCTTGGTACTGAGTAATGAAATTGCTGGCGTATAGTTTTATTCTGCTGATGTAAATTATTTTCATATTCAGCAAGTTTATGCGCCAATAATAATTTCGCTAATCGCTTATTGGCATGTTGGCTTCGTTCGGTCTGTACTTTGACACTAATACCCGTTGCGATATGTGTTGCACGAACGGCAGATTCGGTTTTGTTGACATGCTGGCCGCCAGCGCCCGATGATTTCATCGTCGTAAATTCAATAGTACTATCCATTATTTGTGAAGGGTTTTGTAAGCAGGTAATGCCTATAAACCAATTTTTACGTTTATGTGCTGGTCGATATGGGCTTTGGCAAATCCATTGTACGGTTCCAAGCCAACGCTGTATTAATTGATCACACTGTAAGCCTTCAATTGAAATAAGCACTGAACGGAAAGTATTGGGCTTATCGCCCAATACGCTTTCGACTATTTCGGTTGTTACTGATAATTTACTTGCTTCATTTAGAAATTGCGTTACGGCTTTCGCAACAGCTAAAGTGCATTCAGCAGGCCCTTTGGCAGATGAAAAAAAGAGCAATGCCATTAATGACCTCCTTGTGTTTTATAATTCAATATTGGAGTAAGTTGTGCGATCACTTTAACAATGTTTGCTTGTTGCATCGATTCAATTACACTCTCAATTGATTTATAAACTTGTGGCGCTTCTTCAAAAATTAAGCTGCTATCTTCACAAATGACACGGCTCCCCAATTTGGTTCGTTTAAGTTCTTGCATTGAATAGCGGTTATCTAACTTGCCTTTACAGTCGACCCGACGCCATTTACGCCCCGCACCATGGGCTAATGACATAAGAAGATTTTCATGCTGTATTGGCTTAACTAAATAACTATAATCCCCACGCGATCCGGGTACAATCACTAATTCATCTGTTGCTGAAGAGGCGCCTTTACGATGTAACCAATACGCCTGCCCAGTGAACATGACTTTTTCGAGAAAATTATGACAACCATTTAGCACTTCACCCCCTTGTGTATTTAGGTTTGCCATTAATCTTTCAGCGACAATTTGACGATTTAATCTAGCAAATGCTATTGCGTTATCGTGCTTAGCTAGATAGTCTAATGCTTCAGGATTGTTTTCAAGTAAACCTTGATTACCAAAACGCGATAATTGATTTTGTAAAATCGCATGACCTAATCCTCTTGAACCACTGTGCACTAATAAAAACAACTTCTTAGCATTGAGTTGGTAATCATTAAATAACGACTCATCACAAATTTTACTGACCTTTTGTAATTCAGCAAAATGGTTACCACCACCAATTGTACCAAGATTGTATTTATGATGAGTATTTGACTGATCAATATTACCAATTTGCCGTTCCAATTTATCAATACTCAATTTAGCTATATTGATTTCAGTTTGCCAAAAACCCATACCACAACCAATATCACTGCCAATTAAAGTTGGGTAGATGATTTCACGGCTTAAATAAGCTGCTCCAATAGGGTAGCCTTTTCCCGGATGAAGATCTGGCATGCCCACAACTTTAACCATATTCGGCAAATTAGCGGTTGCCAGTAGCTGTTCAATAGCCACGCCTTCAATCCATGTGTTTTTTGATGCAATATATGATGCTTTGTCAGATAGCACCTGTATAGAATTGTCCATATATCAATCCATATTAATCAATATTATTGTTATACCCTGATGATGTATAAAGACAAATTTTTTGAAAAAATTACATGTAAAAAACGTTATAAATTAAAATAATACATATAAAATTCAGCTTTGCACTTAACATTGATTTGATCACAACAGTTAATTATTGTTAATCCAAAACAACGCTTACTTTAACAATGTAAAGCAAAATTATCTTTAAGTATTGGGTATAGGTTATATTGGCAGGCTAAGATCAGCAGAATGAATTGAAGTAAAAATGAGAAGTGTTACTACTTAATTATTTTGCGATAAGCCTGCAAAGGTTAGTTAAACAAATCATAATCAATTCTCCTTTGCAGTTAATAATGGTGAGTATCATAGTTATTTTTTTATAAGATGTAAATAGTAGGCGTGAAGAATTTTAATTAATAAAACAACATAAAAAGTAAAATTTTAGCCTTTTATCCTTGAGATAAAAATAGGAAGAACATTTGTCTGTAAGCTATCGAGGCATAAAACCCGTTTAAAATGATTTTACTCTTTTTAAAAGAGGTCATTTAGCAACCTCTTTTTCGATTTATTGAAAATGATCAAGTACTATTATTTGATCACATAAAAGTTAACGTCGCGAGTATCTCGAAGAGCATCAACGAATTTCCCCAATTCTTTACTGTAGCTTTTCTCAGGATCGTTTTCTTCTGTACATTTTTCTTTTGAGCGATAACTTTTAGCCATTGCATCATTTGATGCCAAATTGTCGTATGGTTTTTTAAAATCACTACCTTTTAATGTTATAAGATGATTCCAGTCATTTAATAGGCTTTCCATATATTGACGACCTGCTTCGCATTTTATGTTATTTAAGTCAATCTTAGGAATAACATATTGGCTTATCTCACTGAACTTTTTAGGGTTGTAAGGAAAGCTAATGTCTTCTTTTTCATCTTCTTTTAAGAATTCAATAAAGTCGCTTTCACGATATAATTTTCTAAAACGTTCTTGATAAGATTGGTTTTTCTTCAATTTTAGATCTTGAGTTATTTCTTTTGGAAAAGGTTGATCATAAGAATAATCCCAATGATATTGGCTGTGTTCAATAAATACATCATTGATTAATTTTGCTGGCAATTCTATTTCTTGCGCTTTACCATCAATAATGGCTGGAATGTTATTGATTTCTCTTTTTTCTCTTAAAATCTTTTCGTATTCTTCATCATTCAACTCAGACGTTGAATAGATGACTGTGTATAAATAATAGTTACTTTGTGTTGGGTTAATAAGACCTAATTTTCCAAATTGAGCCGGTTTTACAACAAAATTGAAGTTGTCATTATTATACGATAAGGTATGTTTGCCGTATTCAAATGTATAATTAATACCCGATTTGGCTGGAATAGTTAATTCTTTACCATCAATAGTGACTTTTATTTCGTTAGCAGTAGGGTTGTCAATCCAACGCTCGATAGAACTAGGTTCAGAACAGCCAACAAGGATTAAACTGCAAATCCACAATAAAGAATATTTTATTTTTTTCATCATAATATTTTGTTATAAGTGTAAAAAGGAAGTAAATATTATCATCTTTATGAAAAAAACTAAATGTAATCAAATAAAATTAGTGTTATAAATAGGTATTTTGTTTGGTTGTTTATTAAATAACATTAGGAATAGAGAGATTTTTATGAAATTGATAGTCGATAATATGAATTGCCAGCATTGTGTGAAAATGATAACAAAAGCGATTAATGACATTGACCCAAACGCAAAAGTGACCGTTGATTTAACTAAGCGCCAAGTTGCTATCGAAAATAGTTCCATTACGCAAGAAGCCGCTATCACTGCGATTAATGAGGCTGGTTATGAGTTTGTTGGAACTGCGAACTGACTATCTCTATATTTGATAGCACTAGGTTTCTTAGGCATCTTTGTTATGCTACCTTGCTGAAATTTTACCTTAAAACAGAAATAACAAAAAATTTGTTTAAAGTATCAGCATATTTTGGAAAATGCTAGAATGCGTTTATCTATTTATTAATAAGCTATTGTGAAAAGGATATAGACTATGAAAGGTAAAATATTGAGTGTTACTGCGGCTATTATGGCTTGGTTTAGTGCAGTTTTTTTTGTTAATGCTTATCAGATTGATTGCCCACAAAACATCAAAGTTAAAGAAGAAGTTGAAAACATGCCTGATGGGTGGGAGGTTTCTGATAAAGATAGCCTGAGTAGCTCTTTTCATAGCATGATTGTTTATTACGATAACCCTTCTAGAATGGGTGTTTTAAAACCAGCAAAAGGAACGGTTGCTGGTAAGAAACATGAGTTAATATGGGAAGTTAATTACCACACAGATGTTGAACCTTATTATGTTAGTTGCGCTTACAGTACAAGCAGAATTGAGCTAATAAAAAAAATTGATTCATCAATGAAAAGTTGCTGGGCTGACTATTTTGAAGATGAACAAGGAAAAAGAGGGACACTTACCTGTAGCACAAGTGAGGCAAAGGACTTGCATTAGTTGAAATATGGGATTTGTTGTTATATGTATTGTTATATGTAATAGCCGATAACTCAAACCCCACTAAAATTTTAAACCATAGTTTATTTTTTCAATACATTATTTTAATTTAAGTTTTAATGTAAATACCCCAAACTTAGTACACAACTCACGTAGAAAATCATGCTGCTTGTTTTAGTGTTTTATACTCAATCGGTGTCATGTTATTTAATGCCTCATGCGGTCTTTCGGTATTATAAATCGTTAACCATTCTTCGGTTATTCTCCTTGCTTGCGCTAAGTTGTTAAAAAGATATAAATCGAGTACTTCAGTACGATAGGTACGATTAAATCGTTCAATATAGCCATTTTGATAAGGGCTACCGGGCTGGATATAATCAATGGCTATATCATGGGATTTAGCCCAGTTTATAAAGGTTTTTCCTGTAAATTCTGGCCCATTATCGACCCGTATTTTTAATGGATAGCCATGATATTCAGCCAGTTTATCTAAGTAACGGGTAATTCTCCCTGCCGGTAAGCTTACTGCAATATCAATGCCTAGCGCCTCACGATTAAAGTCATCGATGACATTGAACGTCCTAAAGCGACGCTGATTACGACTACTGTCACTCATAAAATCCATTGACCAACATTCACCTTGTTTATTGGGTGCTGATAGCCTTTCTGGGTTTCGTGGAGGAATGCGCTGTTGACGCTTTACCCTGAGATTAAGCTTTAATTCACAATACACCCGATACACCCGTTTATGATTCCATTGATAGCCGAGCTTTTTGATACGATTAAAGCATTTAGGAAAGCCCCAGCGTAAATGCCGGTCTGTGATAGCATTCAACACCGAAATAATCACCGAATCATCCGGTAACTTAGGTTGATGATAGTAAGCACAACGGCTTAAGCCAACAATGGCACAACTCATAGCAATAGTAACTGAATGATTTTGTTGTAGTTGCTGTGCCCACGTTTTACGTGCCTTTGTGGGCACTAAAGCTTTTTTATGATTTCTTCCTGAAGCTGGGATTTTAAGCTCAGTTCGGCAAACATCTGTTTAAGCTTACGGTTTTCGGCCTCAAGCTCCTTTAAACGTTTAATATCAGAGGTTTCCATACCACCGTATTTATCACGCCATTTATAGAAAGTTGAATTTGCCATGCCATATTTACGGCACAGTTCTTTAACGGGAATACCCGCTTCAGCTTCTTTTAAAATAGCGACGATTTGATGTTCAGTCATTTTTTTCATAATTAAATCCTCTTTTACTTTTATCATAGAGAATTTTCTACTTTTGTGCTGTACTATTTTAGGGGATAGTTACATTAATGTTCTAATAATACTTTTCATAGAATTATATAAAACGTCTTAAATCAACTTAATGCTAATCATTTATTTATTACCATCATTGATAAAAATAATGTGTAGGCTCAATACGTTTGCCAATGGTTAAATTAATTGCCCCCTTGCAAATGTTTTATGGCTTCTTCTAGATTGCTACATTGGGGAAATAATACTGCAATTTTGGTAAAGTGTGTGCAATCCGTATCGTGGATATTTTTAGTTTGAGTTTTGTATGATAGTGATGAGTCTTATTTTATGGTATAGAGCTTTTTTGGCGATATCTCCGTTATGCTATCTTGCTAAAAACTTACTCCAAAACAGAAATAATAAAAAACTCGTTTAATTTAGATAACATGGTGAAAATAGCTTAATGACTTATAAATAATTATAATTGTTTTTATTTAAGATATTAGCATGATTTTTTGAAATCTTAGAATACTTTTATCTTTTTATTAATAGGTAATTGTTAGAAGGATAGATAATATGAAAAGGAAAATATTGAGTGTTACTCTAGCTATTATGGCTTGGTTTGGTGCAGTTTTTTTTGTTAATGCCTATCAAATTGATTGCCCACAAAACATCAAGGCTAAAGAAGAAGTTGAAAACAGGCCTAATGGGTGGGAGGTTTCTGATGATATAAATAGTTTAACTGTATCGTTTAGTAGCATGATTGTTTATCACGGTAAGCCTTCTAGAAAGGTCAGTTTAAAACCAGCAAAAGGATGGGTTGAAGGTAAGAAACATGAGTTAATATGGGAAGTCGATTTTAAAGCAGATGTTGAACCTTATTATGTTAGTTGCTCTTATAATGGAAGTAGAATTGAGCTAATAAAAAGAATTGATTTATCAATGAAAAGTTGTTGGGCTGATTATTTTGAAGATGGACAAGGAAAAAAAGGAACACTTACCTGTAGCACAAGTGAAGCAAAAGATTTGCATTAGTTGAAATATGGGATTTGTTGTTATATGTAATAGCTGACAACTTAAATCCCATTTAGACTATTTATTGTGCGATCACCACCAGCGGTAAAAATGGTGTGTTGGACCAATTCCGTTACCAATATTTAAATTATCAGCATGGCTAATGGCTCCTTGCAAATAATTTTTAGCCTGCATTACGGCTTCTGCTAAATTATATTTGGGTAACAATGCGGTAATTGCTGCAGATAGTGTGCAACCTGTGCCGTGAGTATTTTTAGTTTGAATTCGTGGAGAAGTTATTCTTATTACATTATCTTGGGTTATCAAATAATCAGGGCTTTGACTACCTGACAAATGCCCGCCTTTCATTAAAACCGCCTTGCAACCCAATTTGAGTAATTCATCCCCTTGCTTTTGCATATCATCTTCGTTTTTGGCCTCACCACAATCAAGTAGTACTGCTGCTTCAGGAATATTAGGGGTAACAATGGTTGCTAAGGGTAATAATAACTCACGAATAGCAGTTATGGCATCAGATTTGAGCAGGGGATGTCCTCCTTTAGCTATCATTACAGTATCTAAGACGATAGCAGGAATAGCATTTGTGCTAAGAAGATGGTGAACTGCTATGACTATCTCTTTATTCATTAGCATTCCCATTTTTACACTATTAATTTGAATATCTTGATATAGCGTATTGAATTGAGCTGCAACAAATTCAGGGGTAATGGCTAATACCGCATCAACCCCTTGTGTGCTTTGTGCTGTTAATGCAGTGATAACTGACATACCATAAGCACCGAGTGCCGAAAAAGTTTTTAAATCGGCTTGAATTCCTGCGCCACCGCTGGGATCTGAACCAGCAATGGTTAATGCAATTGTTGTCATAATTGTATGCCCTATTTAGCCTTCTTGATTTGCGTAATGAGTGATAACGTCGCTTGCTCAATATCTTGTTTACCACAAATAGCTGAAACCACAGCAACGCCGTCGATGCCTGTTTGAATAACGTTAGCCACATTACTTTCATCAATACCGCCAATGGCTACAGCAGGACATTGCTTCAGTTCTATTAGTTCGACTAATTGTTCGGTTCCCAGTGCTACTGCTGCATCTTTTTTCGTTGCGGTTGGAAAGATAGGACCAATACCAATATAATCGACCTTATGCCATGGAACGCTATCAAGTTGACGTCGATTAGCGATCGAAAACCCTAACCATTTATCTCTACCAATTAATTGACGAGTAACATCAACAGGAAGATCACTTTGTCCAATATGTACACCATCGGCGTCAACCGCTAAAGCAATATCGACATGATCATTAATAAACAGTGGTACGGGTGTTTCATTCAGCGCTTCTTTCAATGCTAATGCGGCATAATACCAATCTTTACCGCTAAACTTATGTTCAGATCTTAACTGTACTGCAGTTGCCCCATTAGAAACAGCAATTTTTGTGGTATTTACCATGCCACTAATACCACCACATAATAATGGATCAAGGACTAAATAAAGAGTTAAATCTAATTGCTTTTTCATCTTGTTCCTTATTGATGCAATGAATTAAACAGAGATAGTTGATCTAGTAGTGATACCGCAAAGGTACCTAATCCTTGCTGTTTATTGGCAAGTTGACCTGCTTTTTTCATCATAAAACAAGCTGAGGCGGTAGCTGATAAAGGATCTGATGAATTGGCAATAAAAGCAGCTACCATAGCAGATAGTGCACAGCCTGTTCCTGTTACTTTTGTTAAAGCAATATCGCCACCAGTGATGCTATATAAGATGTTGCCATTAGTGATATAATCAATATCCCCCGTCATTGCAACAATCGTTTGATATTTTTGTGCAAGTGCTTTGGCTGCATGTACAGCAGATGTCGTTGAGTTTTGACCATCAGGTCCTTTCGATGATCCATTTTCACCATTTAGTACTAATATTTCTGATGCATTACCGCGTATGACTGTTGGCTTTAATGATAGTAATTGACATACAATTTCAGTTCGATAATTAAGCGCCCCCCCCACAGCGACAGGATCAAGCACCCATGGAGTTTGTGTTTGCAAAGCTTGGATTGTTGCTAACAACATACTTTTGGCTGTGCTACTGTGAATGGTGCCAATATTAATCAATAAACTATCCGCAATGGTGATAAATGACTCCACCTCTTGCTTGGCAATAACCATTGCTGGTGATGCACCAATAGCGAGTAACACATTTGCGGTAAAATTTTGCACCACATCATTTGTAATACAATGCACTAATGGGTTTTGTTGTTTTACATGATAGATAAAAGGAGTTGCTTGTACTAATTGAAATGGTTTGTTTTCTAACATATTTATTCCCTGTTATTTTAGAACTAAAATATTGGGAAGAATTTGCCAAATTAAAGCTAAGATGGCTTAGACTTCCCTACGCTGGCATAACCCAGATCAGGTTCAACGGGTAAAATCTCAGTTTTTTGTCAAAACAAAAAACACCCCGAGTCAAAATTTGTTCATCCATTATGAACTGACTATCAGTTTTTAACAAACTATTGTAATAACTTTTCAATATCTGTTATTGCCTTTCTGTCTGGCAAAAAGATGATTAGATGATCATTATCTTCTATCATCAAATCAGTATTAATAATAATCACATCTTCACCACGAACAACAGCTCCAATTGTTGCACCTGAAGGCAGTTTTAAGCCATTAATATTTTTGCCCACCAGTTTTGATGTATCATTATTGCCTTTGGCAACCACTTCGATAATTTCAGATTCGCCTTGCCTTAGCGAAACGACTTTAACCATACCAGTTTGTCTTACATGACTTAATAGTTCTGAAATGGTGGCATGTTGTGGCGATATTGCGATATCAATCACACTATCATTAATCAATTCAAGGTAGGCTTGGCGTTGAATTAGTACGATCACTTTTTTTGCGCCCATTCTTTTGGCAAGCATAGATGACATGATATTGGATTCATCGTCACCTGTGACTGCAATAAAAAGATCGGTAAGCTCAACTTGCTCTTGTGAAAGTAATTCTTGATCAGATGACTCACCATGCAACACTGTGGTATTAACCAGTTGCTCGGCAATGAGTTCGGCTCGCTCAGCATTGCGTTCAATTAACTTGACTTGGTAATCATTTTCCAAACGCTTTGCTAAAGCGACAGCAACACTACCACCACCACTAATAATGATTCGCTTATAAGGTTTTTCTAATCGTTGTAGTTCGCTGGTTACAGCTTTGATATTAACTGGTGGCGTAATAAAATACACCATATCTCCCGCTTCAACCAAGGTTGAGCCAAGCGGACGAATAAAGCGGTTTTTACGATAAATAGCAACCACTCGCGCTTCAACATGAGGTAAATGTTCTTTGAGCTCGGATAATTCACTGCCAACTAAAGCACCGCCATAATAAGCCGTTACCGCCACTAGACACACTCGGTTATCATAAAAAGAAGCAAATTGCAATGAGCCAGGGTATTGAACTAATTGACTTATATGATTGGTGATAAGATTTTCTGGGGCAATGATATGATCGATATTAATACAGTCTTTATTGAAAAAAGGATAATTTTCATCATTATATTCAGGCGCTCTAATGCGAGCCACTTTTTGTGGAATACTAAATAAGACATGACCAATTTGGCAGGCCATCATATTGACTTCATCAGAGTTAGTTACAGCAACAAGCATATCGGCCGATTCAGCGCCAGCACTTTCTAATACCTGAGGATAGGATGATTTTCCACAAATTACCTGTAAATCAAAACGCTCTTGTAGCGATTGCAATCTATCATGATCTTCATCCACCACAGTAATATCGTTTTGTTTTTCGGTAACAAGATATTCCGCAAGTGC
Source organism: Gilliamella sp. Nev5-1 (assembly GCF_001690895.1). Classification (NCBI taxonomy): domain Bacteria; kingdom Pseudomonadati; phylum Pseudomonadota; class Gammaproteobacteria; order Orbales; family Orbaceae; genus Gilliamella; species Gilliamella sp. Nev5-1. The sequence continues at coordinate 11,183 of NZ_LZHO01000042.1, forward strand.
ACTACCTGTTTGTCCTGCACCAAGAATAATAATCTTCATAACTAGCCTATATATTTAGATGGCTTTAACCATTATCCATTTACTTAGTATATTAAAGCCATTGCATATCATTCATTTTTTAGTCGCAATCTGTTATTGATTTTGCAATTATACAAACCCGATTGCATCATAGACTTTTTTCAACGTTGGCTCGGCTTTTGAACGTGCTTTTTCAGCTCCATCTTGCATGATTGAAAATAGATAATGTTCATCGTCACGATACTCATGATATTTAGCTTGCAAGGTAGTTAACATATCAATGACTTGCGTTGCAACTTCTGTTTTGAGGTGACCATACATTTTACCTTCAAACTCTTTTTCAAGCTCGGCAATAGGCTTACCTGTCACACCAGTTAAAATATCAAGTAGATTTGAAACACCAACTTTATTTTTAACATCATAGCGTACTACTGGTGGCTCATCAGAATCAGTCATTGCACGTTTGATTTTCTTCTCAATATCTTTTGGATTTTCGAGTAAACCAATCACATTATTACGGTTTTCATCTGATTTGGACATTTTCTTAGTCGGCTCTTGCAATGACATAACGCGCGCACCAACCCTGGCAATGAACGGCTCGGGAACAGTAAAAATATCACCATAAAGCGCATTAAAACGCATAGCAATATCACGCGATAATTCAAGATGCTGTTTTTGATCATCACCAACAGGAACTAAGTTTGCTTGATAGAGTAAAATATCAGCAGCCATAAGTACAGGATAATCAAATAGCCCTGCATTGATATTCTCTGAATGGCGTGATGACTTATCTTTAAATTGCGTCATACGGCTAAGCTCACCAAAATAGGTGTAGCAATTTAAAGCCCAGCCTAACTCTGCATGTGCAGGCACATGCGATTGTACAAAAATAGTGCTTTTTTGCGGATCAATACCACAAGCTAAATAAAGGGCTAGTGTATCTAATGTGGCTTTACGTAATTTGTTTGGATCTTGACGTACGGTAATTGCATGCTGATTAACAATACAATAAACGCAATCATATTCGTTTTGCAAAGACACCCAATTTTTTAAAGCACCTAAGTAGTTGCCAAGTGTTAGTTCCCCTGATGGCTGAGCGCCACTAAATACAATCGGTTTACTCATAATTTCTTCCTAATTTATACTCATTATTTTTTTGCATCAGCTTTTGGCTGAGGTAGAATTGTTAATATATCTTTAAAATCGTCAAATAAAAAATCGGGATTACTAGTAGCAATTGAAACGCCATAGTTATAGCCATAGCTTAAGGCAACAGTTGGGCAGTTAGCATTTTGCGCAGCAGTGATATCGTTTTTCGAATCACCAACAAAAAGTAACTGATCGCTAAACAATCCAAATTTCGCCATTACTTGATACAAAGGAGCTGGGTGTGGTTTTAATTTGATCACATCGCCACCGCCAAGTACTAGCGAAAAGAACTCTTTTATGCCTAGTGACGCTAGTAATGCAGGTAAAAATTGGGCTGGCTTATTGGTCACTAATGCAAGTGGATAATGATTATCATAAAGCACTTTTAAAGTTTCTTTAACATTCGGAAACAGCCTAGTTTCGACATCAATAACTTTATCATAATGTTGGTTAAATAATATCTTGGCTTTGGCAAATTGTTCTTTTGATGGCTCAATAGTAATGGCTTTAAAAACGCGTTCTAGCATGATATCAATGCCATTACCAACGAAATTTTTGATCTGCTCATTGCTGATCGTTGGTAAATTCAACTCTGCCAACATATTTTGTGTAGCCAGTGCCAGTCCCGGCACACTATCAACCAATGTACCATCTAAATCAAATGCGATTGCTTGAATATCTTTTAGTTTATTCATGTATCACTCCTGCTAACTCTTTACGCATGGCATCAATGACGGTTTTATAATCAGGCTGGCTAAATATGGCGGAGCCAGCAACAAACATATCTGCACCTGCTTTAGCTATTTCAGCAATATTTTCTACTTTTACCCCACCGTCAATTTCTAAACGAATATTTAATCCTGATGCAATTATACGTTGTTTAACTTGGTGTAATTTTTTCAAGGTTGCGGGAATAAAAGATTGCCCCCCAAAGCCAGGATTAACGCTCATCAACAAAATAATATCAATTTTGTCCATGACATAATCTAAATAATCCAGCGGAGTGGCTGGATTTAATACAATACCTGCCGTGCAACCATGATCTTTAATTAATTGTAATGAGCGATCTAAATGAATCGTCGCTTCTGGATGAATAGAGATATTAGTAGCACCAGCTTTAGCAAATGAGGCTATTAGCTCTTCAACAGGGGATACCATCAAATGCACATCAATAGGTACGCTAATGCCATAATCTCGCAGTGCTTTACAAAACATCGCCCCCATTGTTAGATTAGGTACAAAATGGTTATCCATAACATCAAAATGGATAACATCGGCTCCGGCGTCAATGACCTTTTGCGCATCTTCACCAAGGCGCGCAAAATCAGCTGACAATATTGATGGAGCAATAATAAATTTTTTCATAACCTACCTCATGATAACCCATTTTATATTCAAGCCTGATTATGACTTTTTATAGAGAGCTAAAATCTCATCAATTTTTTTACGACCCTCACCTGCACAGCTAATTGAACGACGCATTTCTGCGCGATAAAGCTCGCTTGCTTTGCTATAAAGAGTCATTGTGTAATCAGTATAATGATTAGATACTAGCACGGGTATATTCTTTTTATATGCTATAGTTTCAGCCAATTTCGACAAGTTTTTATGTTCTTCAAATCCAAAAATATTTGAATAATAAGCTGTAAACCCTACTGATTGATTTGGGGGTATGTAGGGCGGATCACAATAAATAACCGAATTTCTTTCTGCCTTCTTCATGACCTCATGATAAGGTGCGCAAATAAATTTCGCTTTTTGTGCTTTTTCTGCAAAAAAATAAAGTTCTTTTTCAGGAAAATAAATGGTTTTATAACGCCCAAATGGCACATTAAATAATCCACTATTGTTATAACGACATAGGCCGTTATAACAATGTCGGTTTAAATAAACAAATAATAATGATCTAAAATATCGATCTTTACTATGATTAAATACATCTCTAAGCTGATAAAACGCATCAGGTTGATTATTTTGAGTAGTAAAAAGCAATCTGAGATCACGAATAAATTGATCTGGAGTTGATTGTAACAAGGTATATAGTGAAATTAAGTCTTGATTGATATCCGCTAAAATATAGTTTTCGTAGTTTGTATTTAAAAACACAGAACCAGCTCCGACAAAAGGCTCAATCAATAGATCGCCTTCTGGAAGATACCGTTTGATTGTGTCCACAAGCTCATACTTTCCTCCAGCCCATTTTAAAAAGGCTCGTTGCTTCTTCAACGGATACTCCTATTTGTCGTTGATTGGATAAATAAACGATATTACTTATTATTTTTCTATTTTTTCTTTATTAACAACCGCACCCGATTTAACCCATGGTTTATCTTTTAAGAGTGCTGATGGTAAAGATTTAATAGCTTTACGTGCTTCATTAGCTGATGAATAATCACCTTTTACTAAAATAAACCACGTTCCTGAACTATATTCAGTTTTATATATATGGTAATTAGTTATATTGTTTTGTTTAATAAATTTTTTCAACCCCTCAACTGATTTGGATGCACTTAGCTGAATAACATAATGATCATTACTTATTTTAATTTTTTTTCCTAAATCAGCTTTTTCTTCTTTACGATTAACTGTTTTCTTATCATGATCATTATTATTTTTCTTAGTATTAGTTGATTGTGAAATATTTATATTATTAGAAATACTAGCGTTAGTTCTTCTATTTTGTGTTGTAATAGTATTAGAGTGTCCCTTAACCTCAGAATTTAGATTATCTATTGAGCTTAAACTATCATCTGTATTATCAGAACTTTCAGTTTGAGATCCATTAACAACTGCGCCACTTTGCCCATTTGAAATCAAACTGTTAGTTTCTTCTGTTGTCGTAACATCATTAACGGTAGGTGATGTTAATGCTGTTACTTCATTTTTGCGAGAAGAGTAAAAAATAATCAAGCCAAGCAATAATAGAAAAATAATGGCTACCGAACCGAAGATAACTAATTTTTTCTTTGGAAAATTTTGAAGAAGGTTTAGCAACTTTAATGAAGGCGTAGAGTCCTTACTCGGTTGCTCTAAAATATAACGGTCATCTTTATCTACACGCATACTTACTCCTTAACCTATAAAAAGGTTTATTACTTCATTAATAGCTATTACATCCAAAATAAGTTGCTTAAATCTGTTCTATTTTATCAATAATATAACTGGCAACACCTTTGGCACTTTGTTCATCAGTTTTAATGGTAATATCGGCAATTTCTTTGTAAAGAGGTTCACGTTCACCTGCAAGTTCTTCATAAAGCTCACGAGGTGTGTTACCACCTTGCAGTAATGGACGGCGTTTATCTTTTTGTGTTCTTGCCATTTGCTTTTCAATGGTTGTTTCAAGATAAACAACAATTCCACGTGCTGACAATCGGTTGCGTGTCTCTTTTGATAAGACAGAACCACCACCAGTTGCCAGAACTACGCCTTGTTTTTCAGTCAATTCGTTAATGACTTTTTCTTCTCTGGCACGGAATCCCTCTTCTCCTTCTAGGTCAAAAATCCATGCAATATCGGCTCCAGTACGTTTCTCAATCTCTTGATCTGAGTCAAAAAAATCCATGCCTAACTGTTGCGCAATTTGTCGGCCTATTGTGCTTTTTCCTGCCCCCATAGGGCCAATTAGAAAGATATTTCGCTTTTCTGCCATTGTAGTTTCATCATCTATTAATTTTGGTTAAAATATACAACACAACATCAATTTTAGTTGATTAAAAATCATACAAAATTCAATTGTGTAACTTTTCCTTTGATCTCCGTCTAACGACAAAAATTTAGGTCGGTAATTATCTCAATAGATAGCACCTTTTGGCAATAGGTATTTATTAATAGTTTTAGCTAATACCAGCTTGATGCAAATCATGAATATTTAAAGCACCGACTAATTCACCCTCATTGTTAACGACTGGTGCAGCGGTAATATTGTGATCATTAAAGGATTTTAATGCTTCAACCGCTTTCCAATTATCAGGGATAAGGTATCCTGGGCTGGTCATAACATCCAAAATACTATCTTGTAATGTACCATTTTTCAATAATAACCGACGTAAATCGCCATCGGTAAATACTCCAATTATTTTATTATTATTCTGACAGATTGCAACTAAACCTACACCTGTTCGACTTAATTCTAGCATAGCATCAAGAACCGTTGCTGTTTGTGGAACTTTAGGTATTCGATCGCCTGTTCGCATCACATCTCTGACATGATTAAGTAATTTAGCACCTAAACTACCTGCTGGGTGGGAGCGAGCAAAATCTTCTTCTCTAAAGCCTCGAGCTCGCATTACAGCAATCGCTAGCGCATCACCCATCAATAATGTGTTGGTTGAACTTGATGTTGGCGCTAATCCCATTGGGCATGCTTCTTTTTCTATCGAGATATTTAAAATAGCTTGAGCTGATTTAGCCAATGGCGAATCAACTCCGCCCGTAATTGCAATTACGGGTACATTCATTGTAGCGAGGATCGGCAGAATAATATTAAATTCTTTTGCCCGTCCGGAATAAGAAATTAAAATAGCCACATCATTGGCTGTTACCATGCCTAAATCGCCATGCAATGCTTCCGAAGGATGCATAAAAAAAGCGGGGCTGCCCGTGCTTGCTAACGATGCAGCAATTTTTTTCCCAATATGTCCTGATTTTCCAATACCTGAAACAACAACCTTACCTTTGGTGGTTAAGATAAGTTGGCATGCATTAATAAAATCTTTGCCAAGCCGATTAGGTAACTTTTCCGCTTCTTGTAACTCTAGTTCAAGAACTTCTCGACCATATTGTAATAATTTATCCATTTTCAATTAGCCTGTCGAATAAAAAAATCAGTGTCCAGTGAATGTATAATCGGTAAATAAAAGTAATCGATTATAAAAGCTAAACTATTATCAGTTTAACAATTAACGATCGAATATTCAAAAAAAGAAAGTCTTTTTATCAAAACTTTTCAGGTAAACAGGTGCTTGAAAGTAAATATGAGTTCACAACATTAGAGTAACTTAAAGTCCGAAAGCAACTTTTACGCCTAATGTAGTTAAAATGGTACCTAATAATTTATCGAAAATAGTTTGAATTTTAAAATAACGCCGTTGTATTGTTTGATTTTGAAAAACAAACACCACAAAAGGCCACCAAAAAAAGGCTTCAATCCAAATGATAAATGCAATGATAAGTTTACCAATCGTTGATGATTCAGCATCAAGCATTTGCGTAAAAATTGCTAGAAAAAATAACGTTGCTTTAGGGTTAAGTAAATTACATAAAAAACCTTGCGTAAAAGCCAATTTTGTTGAAATTAGCTGCTTAATTGGTTGTTTGCCAACTAAGCAAGTGGTCGCATTAGAGGCAAATAATGCTTTAAAGCCAAGCCATATAAGGAAAGCGGCACTGGCATAGCATAGCGTGTTATAGAGCAATGGAATGGTGCCAATCAACACCGCAAGACCAGCAACGCAATAGCTCATATGAATCAAAATAGCAGTGATCACATCTAAACAAGTAAATAATGCTGTTTTTCGGCGATAATTTAAACTGTTTTTAACACTAAAAAGAAATCAGGTCCAGACGGAATCATCCCCAAAAAACAGGTCGAGCCAACTAAAAGCAATGTATCCAACTCCATTTTCGGTACCTATTTAAATACCTGTGCTGAATTATTGATCGTTGCGATATTGGCTTTATTTTTTTCAATAAACTGTTTTTTATCAAAATTAGGGGCAGATAAATAGTCAGTTAGAAATTTGCCATTACTTGCAACTTGTGCCCCATTTAAAATTAAACGAGGCAAATCAATTTGGTAAATGGTTTGATCGGGTGTTTTTTGTAGATCTTGTATACTTGCGTTAGTTAATAGATAAAGCTTGCGCTCTTTTTGTGAAAGGCGATTAATGGTTGGCGTGCCAGATCCCATCATTAAATGATCTGGGAAAATATAAAATACAGTGTTTTCTAATACCCCTTCATCTTTTAATTGTTGAATAAATAACCCTAAATTATGATCTAATGAAGCAGCAACAAAAGACATATTATCTGGTTTGGGTGAAATAATTGATTTCATTCTTTCGTCATCAAAACCATTTGGAGCATGAGTTGAAACGGTTGATACAAATAAGGCAAATGGTTGGTTATTTTGACGCATTTGCGTAATCTGTTTTTGCGCAACATCAAAAATATCTTTGTCATATAATCCAAATGGTGCTGTTGGGTATTGCCCAACGTAATTTTTTTCCGAAATGACTTGCATACCCAAAAGCTCAGCAGTATGCCCAATACCAGCAAAATCAGGACTAGGCATCACATAACGGGTTTGATACCCAGCTTGTTTTAGCACATCACCCAAACTAACTAAGTTTGTTTGGTTTGCACGCATTAATGGGGATGTTGTGTAACCGCCAATTAAAAATGGCATGCCGGTCATATAAGTATACATGGAAGCAGTCGTCCAAGTGCTTCCAGTGCTCATTGGCATATTGGCAAAAAAAGTATAATCTTGGCAAAGATGTCGTAAATTAGGTGTAATATCTTCAAAGTCGAGAAAACCTTGTTCAAACGATTCTAATGATAACACAATAATATTTTTACCTTGTTGGCTAACAAGCTGGTTTTTATTGATGTAATTAGTCATATTGAGTGATTGCAATGCTTGCTCAAATGGTTCGCGCGGAGCACTAGTAACCTGATATATTTCATATAACCGGCTTAATGGTCCATTGTGGTAACTAATTGAAAATATAGCGATAACAGCGAGTAATATGCGAGGCAATAATCGGTATTTTCCTTTACACCAATTAGCGAGTTTTAATAGTAAAAAAATGAAAGAAAAAAAGACTACAATGACCAGAACGGCTTGCAATTTAAAAATAAATAGCCCTTCTATAATATCATTTATATTTAAATTCACATAAAACTGATAATCAATAAATCCACCACTAAAGTAGATAGAAGTTAGCTCCATTACAATAAAAATCGTTAATAAAGTTACGTTTAAAAATTGCCATTTTTTCTTTTTAAAGAGCGAGGCAAAAACAATTGTGATAATAAAAAGAGGTAAAACAATGAATGTCGATAATGGCATAAGATTTGTTACTCAATTTCTCAAAAATCAATTTTGCTAAAGTATATACTCAATACATAAAAAAATAAAAATATCGCTTAATGCTGTTTAATTTATCACATTATCTTCATAGCCTAACTTGAAAAGTGCTAATGGCAAAAGCAGACTTTTCATATATCAAATGATAATTATTAGCATTTGATGTTGATAATTGAAACCGTTAGCAATAAGATATCGCCAATAATGTCAAATAATTAGGTATTACTATGTCGTGTTATGTACGAAAATTAGCTTTAATTCTATTATCATCGTTGATTCCTTTCGCGTTATGTTATGCCGATATTTCATTACCTAAGCCACAAATAAAAGATGGAATGAGCTTATTTGAAAGCTTAAAAAAACGTGCTTCAACATCTGGTGGCGGGTTTCCTACTGGTAAGATTTCTGATGAGGAACTTTCACAAGTGCTTTGGGCAGCAAGTGGGTTGAACCGAGGTAAAACAGGATGGACAGTACCAATGGTTAAAGGTAAGCCACCTTATGTACGAATTTATATTGCTGGTGAAAAAGGCACTTTTTTATATGAGTGGGAAGGTCATTATTTAAGAGAAATTAATAATAAAGATATTCGCGCCGACATTGGTTTGCAAAATTTTACTAAGCGAGCCGCCTATTCATTAATTTTTGTGTCAGATGCTAATGTATTGGCTGATATAAATCCCGAAGAAAGTACTCACTTTAATTATACTGCTGTTGGCGCAATGAGTCAGAATGCTTATTTAGCTGCGGCAGCATTGAAATTAAATGCTCGTTATATTCATTCCATCAAGTCAGATGCCATAATTCAAGTGTAAATACCCCAAACTTAGTACACAACTCACGTAGAAAATTAAGCTGCTTGTTTTAGTGTTTTGTATTCAATCGGTGTCATGTTATTTAATGCCTCATGCGGTCTTTCGGTATTATAAATCGTTAACCATTCTTCGGTTATTCTCCTTGCTTGAGCTAAGTTGTTAAAAAGATATAAATCGAGTACCTCAGTGCGATAGGTACGATTAAATCGTTCAATATAGCCATTTTGATATGGGCTACCGGGCTGGATATAATCAATGGTTATATCATGTGATTTAGCCCAGTTTATAAAGGTTTTTCCTGTAAATTCTGGCCCATTATCGACCCGTATTTTTAATGGATAACCATGATATTCGGCCAGTTTATCTAAGTAACGGGTAATCCTTCCTGCCAGTAAGCTTACTGCAATATCAATACCTAACGCCTTACGATTAAAGTCATCGATAACATTGAATGTCCTAAAGCGACGTTGATTACAGCGACTATCACTCATAAAATCCATTGACCAACATTCACCTTGTTTATTGGGGGCTAATAACCTTTCCGGGCATCGTGGAGGAATGCGTTTTTTACGCTTTACCCTGAGATTAAGCTTTAATTCACAATACACCCGATATACCCGTTTATGATTCCATTGATAGCCGAGCTTTCTGATACGATTAAAACATTTAGGAAAGCCCCAGCGTAAATGCCGGTCTGTGATAGCATTCAACACCGAAACAATCACCGAATCATCCTGTAACTTAGCTTGATAATAGTAAGCACAACGGCTTAAACCAACAATGGCACAACTCATAGCAATAGTAACTGAATGATTTTGTTGTAGTTGCTGTGCCCACGTTTTACGTGCCCCTGTTGGCACTAAAGCTTTTTTATGATATCTTCCTGAAGCTGAGATTTTAAGCTCAGTTCGGCAAACATCTGCTTAAGCTTGCGGTTTTCCGCTTCTAGCTCTTTTAAGCGTTTAATATCCGATGTTTCCATTCCGCCGTATTTTTCTCGCCATTTATAGAAAGTTGAATTACCCATGCCATATTTACGGCACAGTTCTTTAACGGGAATACCCGCTTCAGCTTCTTTCAAAATAGCGACGATTTGATGTTCAGTCATTTTTTTCATAATTGAATCTCTTTTACTTTTATCATAGAGAATTTTCTACTTTTTTGCTGTACTATTTTAGGGGATAGTTACAAGAACACCACGCTGAAAGATTGGATATTAAGTAATACAAGCCATGGTACGCTTGAAAAATTAAGCGATAAATTGTGGTTATAGCAGGTTCCCGAGAATGAACTTGATAATATCAATTATTTTCTTGGACAATTGGGATTATTAATATCATGGAAATTAACCACGCCAGAGCCAGAAAAACCTAGACGCAGGCTACCTTAAAATAGAATAATTGACGACAAATAAACAACCGTGCTTATATCAAATCCTTGCATTAAAACAGCAAGGATTGCCCTTTTTACTCTATCATTTTACACCACTTAAAAAATCAAATAAAATCAATACTTTTTCTGAACAATTATTATAAAAAACACAATAACTTTTTAGTCTACCCAAAGGCTGTTTTTGCTATATCAGCAGGACTACACTATAATCGTTACCGCTATGAACTTATTTGCCGACCAATCACTTTTCAATCCAATAAATCAATCATTACGACAAGGCATAACCCACCTTGGCTGAGTTTGATAAAGTGATATCAGTTACCTCCGATTTGATAGGGTTTATCAGGATTAAGCAGTCTATTTTATGTATGGGGCAGTGCATCATAAGATAACCTTGTCGCAAAAGGAGTAACGTTATTATTTACTATTATTTCGCTAAATAAAAACTTTAATAAAATCAATGGTTTTTCTGAATAATTTTTATCATATTCGATTTGCCGTTCTTTCTGCTACATCATAGCACTTTTTCCTTATATCATACATCAAGTTTAGCGCAACTAAACGTGCACCTAACACCCAAATAGTTAGCTATTTTCAGCTAATGAGAGAGGAACTTTAGATAAGGTATACTCCACCACCTGTTGTTGGAAATGGTGTTAAATGCTGTAGCATAATAGGTTCCTCTATGATTTTTATTTATATCATAGAGGTAGTATTTGTCGGTTTTGGGGATGAAAATCAAGTTCAACCTTATTGTATTGAAACGATATTTTGACATGAAATAAAATAAATCTTTTAGCAACTACCTTGTAGTATTTCTAATAGATTTTCAGCGGTTTTAATCGTTTTAATGCGATCGAGTGTATCTTCAGCAATTACAGCTTTTGTTAACTGTCGTAAAATATCGAGATGTTCATTAGCTTTCGCTGCGATGCCAATAACAACATAAGCTATGTTATCATCTTGATCCCAGAGTACCCCTTTTGGATAGTAAATTATTTTTAAGCCTGTTTTGATGACACTATCACGCTTATCAGTCGTTCCATGAGGAATGGCAATACCATTACCTAAAAATGTAGAGATTTGGGTATCTCGATCAAACATGGCTTGTGTATAATCATCTTTTACTAGACCTGCTTTTATCATCGCTTCTGATACTGATTGAATGGCATCTTGTTTAGAATAACACCCGCTTATAATTCTAATATCATCGATAGTAAGTTTTAAATCGCTCATTTATTGTCCTTGTGGTTTTGATATACCGAAAAATTATCGGTATATCAATTAGTTGATTATATCGTATTGTTAATTTTTAATTGTTAATTGTCTATTTTGGTGAATTCGAATTAAGCCTAATAATATGGCTCCGACAAGCGCGCCAGTAAAAATACAAGCTACCCATAGAAAAGGCTTATTTACCAATGGAAGTACAAGAAAACCACCATGTGGTGCGGGAACTTGAATGTGGCTTAAAAAAGTCAATACCGATGCGATGGCGGACGATAACATCATGACAGGAATGACTCGTAATGGATCTTTAGCCGCAAAAGGAATCGCACCTTCAGTGATATGTGTAGCACCTAAAATATAGTTTACAATTCCAGCTGCACGCTCTTCCTCAGTAAATGCTTTTCCACGAAATATCGTTGTTGAGAAAGCAATGACAAAAGGTGGCACAATACATGCGGCTGAAACTCCAGCCATAAAGTAAAAATTACCTTCGCCTAGTAGCATAGTCCCTGTTACATAGGCGGCTTTATTTACTGGACCTCCAAAGTCAAAAGAACACATAGCACCAATGACTATGCCAAGTAAAACAGGATTAGCTGATTGTAATGATTCAAGAAATGATTTCATTGCATGGTTAACTGCTGCAATTGGGTCACCTAATAAGAACATGCCTGCACCAATCACAAAAACACCAATTAACGGCATGATAAAAATAGATTTTAGCCCTTCAAATGAACGAGGAAGTCTATCTAACCATTTTTTGACATATAGCATTAAGTAGCCTGCTGCAAAGCCTGCAATAATGCCACCTAAGAACCCTGCACCTGTAATATTGGCAATTAACCCGCCAACAAAACCTGCCACTAACCCTGGCCTACCTCCAATTGAGTAAGCAATAAAACCCGTAAAGATGGGTACCATAATACCAAATGCTTGCCCGCCTATTTTCATCAACAATGCGGCAAATTGATTATATTGTGCATTTGTCTCATCGGCCGAGTAAATCCCCCATAAAAATGAGAGTGCGATTAATACACCACCTGCGACAACAAAAGGCAGCATATTAGATACACCGCTCATTAGGTGTTTGTAAATTTGTCGACCAATTGACTCTTTTGTCACGGATTGTTGATTTGAGGGTACCGATTTTTGTGTATTATTGGTAGCTCCGTTACGTAATGGCACATTGCCTGAAATTATTTGTTCAATAAGCATTACAGCCTTATGAATACCATCTTTTACAGGAACCTCAATAACAGGCATGCCATTAAAACGATCGGGATTGACATCTTTATCAGCGGCGATAATAACACCGATAGCGTTCGCTATATCCTCATCTGTAATGGCATTATCTATCCCACCTGCACCATTGGTTTCTACTTTAATTTCAACGCCTATTTTTTTAGCTGCGGATTTCAAAGCTTCTTCTGCCATATAAGTATGAGCGATACCGGTTGGGCAACCTGTTATAGCTAATATTTTTTTCATAATTATTCCCTCATTTTATTTGGGTAATTTCAATTTGATTCATATAAATACAGATCTTATCTAGCAAACCTAATCCATCTGATTCAGCAACATTCGCCCCCGTTGCCGATGCTTTTTTCATTGATCTTTCAATATTTTCCCTATCAGGCAACCATTCACTAAGAAAGGCTGCTAGTGACGCATCTCCAGCACAAGCGGAGCTGATTAATTTGATCTTTACAGCATTGCAAAACCAAATGTGTGTTCCATTCGAAAAATAGAGCCCTCTAGCCCCCATAGTTAATAAAATATTTTGTGCACCTTGTGCGTGAATATTTTCTAGTGCGGTAATAATTTGCGATGTCGTTTGGGTTTCAAAACCAAAAATTTCTTTGATTTCATCATCATTGGGTTTAATTAATAAAGGTTTATAAGCGAGTAAATCACTTAATATTGGATGGCTAATATCGAGGATGACTTGAATATTTTTGACTTTACATAGAGTTAAAATAGATAGGTAATATTCGGGTTCAATGTTATTTGGTAGGCTACCGCTAATAACTAAATAACAGTTACTGCTTAGTGATTTTATTAATCCTAGCAATTCTTGTTTTTTATTATCAGGAACAAAAGGGCCTTTACCCACCAATTTATATTCATTTTGCCCATCATTAATAAAAACATTGATACGTGTTATATCATCAATAAAACAAGGCTTTGTTTCAATCTGCATTTTTGTCAATTCATCAACGATATATTTTCCAGAAAATCCGCCAAAAAAACCTAATGCACAAGTCGGTTTTAGAAATTTGTGCAGGACAATTGAAACATTGACCGCTTTACCATTTGGGCTATATTGAGTATGCGATGTGCGGTTGACATAATTAGGATTAAGTCCTTGGCAACGAATATTCATATCAATTGCGGTATTAAGTGTTAATGTATAGATCATCTTCCTAATTCCTCTATAACTTACCAGCACAACCACATGTGGCGATAATTTTCTTGATAATTTCTTTCATTGCCGCTTTAGCTGGTTTCATATAATGGCGAGGGTCATTAGCCTCAGGATATTCAATAAAGTATTGTTTTAAGGCATTTGAAAATGCCATTTTTAATTCGGTTCCAACATTGACTTTACAAATTCCACGTTTAATACATTCACGAACATCTTTATCAGGAACACCTGAAGCGCCATGTAACACGAGTGGAATATCAGTGATTGAGCGAATTTCGGATAGGCGATCAAAATCCAGTTTAGGTTCTGATTTATAAAGACCATGTGCAGTACCAATGGCGATAGCTAGCGAGTCAATTTGGGTTTTTTGTATAAATTCTAGTGCTTGTTTAGGACTGGTATATAAAGCATCTTTTGCATCCACAGCTAAATCATCTTCAACACCACCAAGACGCCCTAATTCAGCTTCAACACTAACATCATAACGGTGAGCATAATCTACTACACGTTTCACAATGGTAATATTTTCTTCAAATTGAAGATGTGAACCATCAATCATGACAGATCGAACACCAGCATTAATTTTATAAGCTATATCATCAAATTCTTCATGATGATCTAAGTGAACAGCTAAAGGGATGTTATGCTTTTTAGATAGCTCATGAGCAATAGCAATAATGTTTTCTGTTCCTGCATAACTATATGTGCCTGGTGTGCCTGCTAAAATAACGGGTGATTGCAATTCAGCGGCAGTTTTAACTACGACCTGTATAGTTTCTAGATTATGAATGTTAAAGGCTGGTACTGCATAGTGTTCTGTTTGTGCTTTTTTTAACATGTTGTGACTTGAAATAATAGACATATGACTTTCCCTTAATAATTTATTTTGACTTAATAGAGTAATTAACTTTCGGTTTGAAATTTATTTTTAATAATTATGCTTTCGAATTGTAAGTTATTCTAGTGGTAATCACGTGAGATAGATCACAAAAATCAATATTACTTTCAAAACGTAATAAAAATTATTTATAAATTTTCATTTTGATGGTTAGCATGTATATATGAAGTGTGCTTAGATAAAAGACGTAGAAATTATTATTGGTATGATTTATAAGGTAAAATGTAATGCGCTAGTTTAATATTGACCAAGCATAGGATTAATTCTATTATCACCAGTCTTCATTTTATCTACGGTATAGGAAATAAAATTGGCTAGAGCATCTTCATCCCTATTAAAACGACGATTGCAAATTGCAGAAATTGTTCGTAAACAAGGCGAAGTTAAAGTTGATGAATTATCACAATTGCTTCAGGTATCGAATGTAACTATTCGTCAAGATTTAACTTACTTGGAGCAACAAGGATATTTAAAACGCTCTTTTGGTGGAGCAATTTATCTTGCTCAGGAAGGAGGGGGAAGTCAGACAAGTGCCATTACACAAAATTATACACAAAGTTTTAATGATAGCCATGATATTGAATTAGTCAAAACTTGCTTAAGTTATATTAATGATGGTGATACGTTGTTTTTAAGCCATGGTAATTTAATAAGAAAATTGATTCCGTTTTTACACTGCAAAAAATCATTAATACTGATTATGAATGATATTAGTAATGCAAAATTAGCGAAAGAATTTACGGATGCCGAAGTCATTCTTATTGGTGGCGTTTTACTTGAGGGTAATCTTTTACAGGATAACAAGATGATCAATCTTATATTAAATCAATTTCCTGTATCGCATTTTATTCTCGAAATAAGTGCCATCAATATAGGTAATCAATTAATTATTGAAAATTTAGAACAGGTTAAAACTTATCAACAAATAATAAAAAAAGCCGCACACAATATCGCTATTTTACCTCAAAGGCTGATTCATAATAATGATAATAATCTGGGAAAACTCATTGATCTTGATATGGTTGTGTTATCAAGACCTGCTGTAACAGAGTATCATCAGCAACTTCTGGATGCCAATTTTGAGATACTTATTTCAAATAAATATTGTGTGACTTATCAAAACATACTGGAGAGATAATAATGCATTTCAAAATCTGCACAATTGGTGAGCTACTGGTTGAGTTTTTAGCCAAGGAACAAAATCAACGTTTCAATCAAACAGGAGAGTTTATTGGCCCTTTTGTTAGTGGTGCTCCGGCAATATTTGCAGATCAAGTTGCAAAATTAGGTTTTTCAGTTGTCTTTTTTAGTTGTGTTGGTAAAGATGCATTTGGCAAGATGTGTATAAATCGGCTGAAAAATGACGGTGTTATTATTGACGGTATCACCATGCATCATAAAGCCAATACTGGTAGTGCTTTTGTCACTTATAAAGATTCTAATGAAAGAGATTTTATTTTTAATATTCCAAATAGTGCATGTGGTTTACTTTCGTTTAATCATGTTAATGAAAGCTTATTAAAAGATTGTAATCATTTGCATGTAATGGGATCATCGCTTTATTCCTTTCGTGTGATTGATGCTATGCGTAAAGCGTTAGATATCATTAAAAACAAAGGGGGGACAATTTCATTCGATCCAAACTTACGTAAAGAAATGTTTGATATACCAGAAATGGAGCAGTCTTTTGATTACATAATGGAATATACCGATATATTTTTACCCAGTAAAAACGAAGTTAATTATTTTTCAAATAATAATGATGAAAGTGAACAACAAATAATGATGAGGTTGCTTAAAAAAGGGATTAAGCACATTGTGGTAAAAGGCGGTTGTAAAGGCGCTAATTATTATGGGCTTGACGAGCAAGGTTATTTACAAATGCATCACGTTGATGGGTACACAGTAAACTCCGTTGACCCAACAGGAGCAGGAGATT
Source organism: Gilliamella sp. Nev5-1 (assembly GCF_001690895.1). NCBI lineage: Bacteria > Pseudomonadati > Pseudomonadota > Gammaproteobacteria > Orbales > Orbaceae > Gilliamella > Gilliamella sp. Nev5-1. The sequence goes on from NZ_LZHO01000042.1 coordinate 28,142, forward strand.
GTTTTGGTGCCACGTTTGTTAGTTTAATGTTGGCAGGCTATTCAGTCGAAAAAGCATTGCAATATGCAAATGCAAGCGGTGCATTTGCTGTATCTAAAAAAGGTCCTATGGAAGGAACATCTTCATTGAATGAATTAAAGCAGTTCCTTTCTTACACTTTTATTAAATAATAATTAAAAGCAATGAAGTTATCAAAGTATAGGCAAAAAAAATCCCAATAACAAAGTTATTGGGAAAACATAAGGAATAGGAAAACAATGAAATAAATGCATTGTCGGGATACATTATGCCTTTATTTTTTAAAAATGTCTGTAAAGTTATGCGAATGATTGCTTAAATAGTTGGTACCTATTACGTTAAATAATCGTAAAGATAGGCTCTAATTGCCTTTGTCAGAAATTAATATTTAATTTAGCTATAAAAAGAACTCTAATAATGAGTTTAGAAATAGTTTTCCATGTTCAGTTATTTGCCAGTTTTGTTCGTCTTCAATTAAATAGCCTTTTTCAATGGCCATAGTTATTTGTTTCTCAACTATCTGTAATGATAAATGAGTCCGTTGTTCAAATTCGTATTTTGGCACTGGCTCAAATAGCCGAAATCGATTCATAAAAAACTCAAAAGGTAACTCTTGTTTTGGAACTTCATAATATTTATCCAAATAACGCCCTTCTAAATAACCTTTTGGATGGCGAGTTTTTACTGTACGAATAATTTTACCATCAGATTGGGTTAATTTGCCATGGGCGCCACAGCCAATCCCCAAATAGTCCCCAAATCGCCAATAATTTAAATTATGTTCGCATTGAAAACCTTTTTTAGCATAAGCAGAGGTTTCATATTGCTGGTAACCGTGTTTAGTTAATAATTGATGACCTTGTTGGTAAATTTCCCAAAGTTTATCGTCATCTGGTAAAACAGGCGGTTTTGAACTAAATAATGTATTGGGTTCAATGGTTAATTGATACCAAGATAAATGAGGTGGATCAATAGCAATAGCTTGTTTTAAATCATATATAGCATCATCAATACATTGACTTGGTAACCCATGCATTAAATCTAAATTAAAACTTCTTAAATTTAATGTTTTGGCTAATTTTCCTGCTGTGAATGCTTCTTTGGGATTATGTATTCTCCCTAATTTTACAAGCTTATCGGCTTGAAAGCTTTGTACACCAATGGATATTCGATTGATACCAGCTTGTTGATAACCATTAAACCTTTCTATATCAATAGAATTTGGATTGGCTTCAATAGTAATTTCAGCATCATTATCTACGGGAATGATCTTATTTATATTTGATAATAATTTATCAATGAGTTCAGCAGAAAACAGACTTGGAGTGCCACCACCAATAAAGATCGAATGAATTAAGCGGTTTGAGCACAAAACAGCATCATGTTGTAAATCTTTAATTAAATGTTCTATATAAGCTTCATAATTGGGGGCTTTTTTTATCGTATGCGAATTAAAATCACAATAAGGACATTTTTGTACGCACCATGGCATATGAATATACAAACTCATTGGAATTTTATACATAAACGCTGTCTTTCCTGAAACTTTTTGACAACAATAACCAGTATGTTGTTCTATTTTTTATAGTGTGGCATTTTACTTCAAAAAAGTAAAAAAAGCTTTTGGCATCTATTGTATTTTTATTATTAACTTAAAAAGCGTACAATTATTAATAATTTTCGATATTAACTATTGTTAAAATTTGTTATTTAGGAGTAAGTATGAATATTTATAAAGATATTTTAGAAAATAGCTTATCAGGGGTCTCGCTAAGCTCATCGGTTAAGCAATTAACTTATGGCGAACTCCCTACTTTGGTTATTAACCATAAAACTTGTTGTGCAGCGGTAACATTACAAGGTGCACACTTGTTATTTTGGCAACCAATTAATGAGCAAACTCCTGTTATTTGGTTGAGCAACAAAACAAACTTTAAAAAAGGCGTGGCTATCCGCGGTGGTGTACCTGTTTGCTGGCCTTGGTTCGGTCAATCAGGAACGCCGTCTCACGGTTTTGCTCGTATTGTTGAATGGAATTTAGACTCTTGCACTGAAGATGAGCATGGTGTCGATCTCATTCTATCTCTCGTCAATAATCAACAGACAGCGCCTTATTGCAACAAACCTTTCACTGTATCATTAAACCTTCATTTAGGTAACACCTGTGAAGTTGTTTTAAGTTGTTCTGGTGATTTTGATGTAACTAGCGCACTACATACTTATTTTGATATCAATAATATTGAAGACGTTGTTGTCAAAGGATTAGGTGAAACCTATCAAGATCGATTAGCCGTTGAAAATAAACCTGCAAAAATAGGGCAATTGACTTTTAACCAAGAGGTTGATCGTATTTATACTAATGCTAGTGATCAAATAACTATCACAAATGGCATTCGAACAGTTCGATTAACTAATACTAATGTAAGTGATGTAGTAACATGGAATCCATGGGTAAATAAAGCTAAAACAATGAGTGACTTTGGTGATGACGAATATAAATCTATGGTTTGTGTCGAATCTGGTTGCATTACAACGCCATTGAAATTATCACCAAATAAAAAATCGACTTATGGTTTTAAAATAGAATTGATTTAAAAATTCACACTATACACGATAAGCACAATCAATGTTTTGCTCGATTGTAATATTATTATTTGATTGCGTTTATTGGGATAACACTCTATAATCTTGGGCACTTTATTAAAGTGCAAGTTTGATAGCCAACTACTGGGTCGCCTGTAATTGGTTTTATTTTAAATCATTAAGAGAAATAAATATGTTTACATTTAAAGCTGAAGTTAGAAAAGAGCATGGTAAGGGTGCGAGCCGCCGCCTGCGTCACGCTGGTAAATTCCCAGCCATTATTTATGGCGGTACTGAACCTGCAATCGCTGTTGTACTTGATCACAACCAAATTTTTAATATGCAAGAAAAACCAGAATTTTATTCTGAAGTATTGACTATTGAAGTTGACGGAAAAGCAACAAAAGTAAAAGTACAAGCAGTACAACGTCATGCGTTTAAACCAAAATTAGTCCATATGGATTTTTTACGCGCATAATTTATTGATTGGAAAATTATCCAATTACTTGTTTTAAACAAAGGGTCACCGTGATGGTGACCTTTTTGTTTTCGAGTCAATAAAGGCTAATGCCTATTGTTATGATTTATCCTGTACACTGACTACCCAACATAATAGAATGATTACATTATACCATCGTAGGAGAGAACCATGTCTGATATCCCAGCTTGCGATTTAGTTATTTTTGGTGCTAAAGGGGATTTGACAAGACGTAAATTACTACCTTCTTTATACCAATTAGAAAAATATGGAAAACTACCTGAACAAACCAAGATTTTAGGTGTAGGACGTGCTGATTGGGATCACGCTGCTTATTGTGAGGTAGCAAAAGATGCCCTAACCTCATTTATGCCAGAGCCATTAGACGATAGTATTTGGCAACGATTCAGCCAACGATTAAATTTTCATAAACTAGATGTTAATGATCGCGCTGGATTTGAAACACTGAAAAATAAACTTGATTCAAACAACCCTGCTATTTTTTATTTTGCAATGCATCCAGGGGCTTTTGGTACTATTTGCCAAGGCTTAGCTGCTGCGGGATTAAACCAATTACAAAATAGAATTGTAATGGAAAAACCGCTTGGAACCGATCTAAAATCATCTTGCGAAATTAATGATTCAGTGGCTAAATTCTTTAATGAATCGCAAGTTTACCGTATTGATCACTACTTAGGTAAGGAATCTGTATTAAACCTATTAGCTTTACGCTTTGCAAATACGGTGTTTGCGTCATTTTGGGATCGTAATTCTATTGATCATGTCGAAATTACTGTGGCTGAACAAGTTGGTATTGAAGGCCGCTGGGGATATTTTGACAAAGCAGGGCAAATGCGCGACATGGTGCAAAATCATTTATTACAAATCTTAACTATGATTGCAATGTCACCACCAGCAAATCTTGAAGATGATAGTTTACGTAATGAAAAAATAGCCGTCCTTAATGCGCTTAGACCAATTGATAAAACGAATATTCGTGAAAAAGTAGTTCGGGGTCAATATACAGCAGGCTTTGTTAATGGCGTTAATGTCCCAGGTTATTTAGAAGAAGATGGCGCTAATCAAAAAAGCAATACCGAGACATTTGTTGCCATTCGCGTTGACATTGATAACTGGCGTTGGGCAGGTGTTCCTTTTTATTTACGCACAGGCAAACGCTTACCAAGTAAATGTTCTGAAGTTGTTGTCTATTTCAAACCGTTACCGCTTAACCTTTTTAGTGAATCTTATCCAGAATTACCACAAAATAAATTGACTATTCGTCTACAACCTGATGAAGGTATGGATATTGAGATTCTAAATAAAGTACCAGGTTTAGATAGCACTCACAATTTGCAAACCACTAAGCTTGATTTAAGTTTTAGCGAAACCTTTCATCAACAAAGTGCTGATGCCTATGAACGTTTACTACTTGAAGTTATGCGTGGTCGCCAAGCATTATTTGTTCATCGTGATGAAGTTGAGGCAGCATGGAAATGGGTCGATTCAATTGTTAGAGCGTGGGAGTTAGACAATGAACAGCCAAAAACTTACCAAGCCGGAACTTGGGGACCTGTAGCATCAGTTGCATTGATTACTAAAGATGGGCATTCATGGCACGAATTCTAATAAAGGAAAATAAAATATGTTTACGTTAAATAAATATGAGAATAATCAGTTATTGATTGAAGATTTAACCTCACATATAGTCAATAAGTTAAAACAGGCGATTGAACAAAAAGGCCATGCTTCTATTGCTGTTTCAGGGGGTAAAACACCAATTCCACTTTTTGCTTTACTCAGCCAACAAGATATGGAGTGGAACAGAGTTTTTATTACGTTGGTTGATGATAGATGGGTGGATAATACTGATGACGCCAGTAACGAAAAGCTCGTAATGGCTCATTTATTACAAAACAAAGCAAAATTGGCTAATTTTGTCGGCTTAAAAAACAGTTGTGATAATCCATTTGATGGCGCAGAAATGACTGACAAAATGTTAGATAAAATTCCGATGCCATTTGATGTAATCGTTTTAGGTATGGGCGAAGATGGACATACCGCTTCATTATTTCCAGGTGCAGCTAATTTAGCGACCGGTTTAGATATGAAATCAGGCCGAAAAGTTGTAGGAATGACACCATTAACAGCACCACTTGATCGTATTACATTAACGTTACCTACTATTTTAAATAGCAAAAATATCTATCTACATTTAGTTGGTGAAAGCAAAATGCATGTATTAGAACAAGCAGAAAAAGATCATAATGTTAATCAAATGCCTATTCGAGCTGTTTTGCAGCAGGACAAAGTGAATGTCACAGGTTTTTGGACTGCATCTTAAATTTTTTTCAGTTTTATTTGCCAACTTACGTCGGTAATGAATTTTTACGATAAATTTTGCTTCCAAAGCACTGGAGCAGCAGTGCTTTGATCTTACCAATTAATCCTCTGAATTCTCTTTTATGGGCTTTTCTGCTTGTTTTGTTGCTTTTGTTTTTCTTTTTCGGCTGGCTTTTTTCTTGGGTCTTTTAAATTGACCATAGTCGATAAGTTCGCCAGTTTCGTCATCAATCACGCCCCACTCTTGGCTATTATCTAAAATCGCCTTTTGTACTTCGGGTGGGTAATCCGATAGGGTGGTTTCTTTTGGTAAAGGTTTACCGGGTTTACCGGGTTTACCGGCTTGCCTGATCACTTTTGGCCAACGAGGTTGCCAGCATAGGCATTCCGAAATAAAGTAACCCATAGTATAAAATGGCAATAAGATTAAAAAGACGGGGATTAACATTAAAATCATGATCACACTGGGGTTATTTTTTGCCAGATGGATCATGGGGCTAATATGTCCCTCAACACCGTGAAAGGGCATGGGTAAGTGGGTACTTAGGCGTGGTTTAGGCAGGTTTTGGGGACCGTCTTCCATATAACGGCGGATAAATTCCCACTCGTCTTTATAATCTTGAGGATTATAAGTGTTTTTGCCTACGCCCACGGACTGTGCAACGGGAAAGCCAGTTTTATAAGGGTGAAAAGTAAACAAGTTAACCACATTAGTACCGCCCATATCCGAGCCAGTCTCGCCAAAATTAGCGGGCATAATATGTTCCCATTTAAACACTGCAGTACCGCCACAATATTTAGGGCGTTGTACATACACTTGCCGTGTTACCCGATTAAACCGTACCCGAATATGGCGAAGCGTGAATAATTCCAAGCGACAGACATTGTAACTACCCCTTAAAATAGTACAGCAAAAGAGTAGAAAATTCTCTTTATTAATCCACTGAGGATTTAACCATGAAAAAAATGACTGAACATCAGATTGTATCTATTTTAAAAGAAGCTGAGGCCGGTATCCCTGTCAAGGAACTTTGCCGTAAATATGGCATGGGAAATTCAACTTTCTATAAATGGCGAGATAAATATCATGGTTAAAAAATTTAGTATCGAATTCAAACAACAATCAGTTGATTATGCATTATCTCATGCACACCTTTCTATTAGCGAACTTTCCAACCATCTAGGTGTGGGTAAATCAACCCTAGATAAATGGATTAGGCAACTTTCCCCGAATAAAACCAGCCGTCGAGAGTTAACGGCTGAGCAACAGCGGATTATGGCGTTAGAAAAAGAGATTAAAGAACTGAAAATGGCCAATGATATACTAAAAAAGGCGCATGTGTACTTCATCAACAATCCAAGTCGGTGAAGTACGCTTATATGAAAAATCATTTAACCTGCTATCCCGTTACTAAGATATGCTCATTACTTGGTGTCAGTTCATCGGGTTATTATGCTTGGTTAAAAAGAGCAAACAAATCAGCCAAACTCAGCGAGTATATTAAAAAGCAGTATTGGCAACATAAGGCCCGTTTGGGTGCGCCAAGCCTGCTTCATGATGCTAGGGAAGCGGGCTATCAAGTTTCAGAAAGGACAATTAGCCGTGTTTTGCAACAATTGGGATTACGGAGTAAAGCAGCACGTAAATTCAAGTATAAAACAGACACGGCTCATCGCAATATTGCGCCCAACACGTTAAATAGGCAATTTAACCCTGATAAGCCAAATACGACATGGGTAACCGATATTACTTATATTAAAACGGGTGAAGGTTGGTTATATTTGTCGGTGATTATCGATTTATATGGACGAAAAGTGATTGCTAGGCAAACGAGTCGCTACATAGACCATCATTTAGTGTGTAATACATTAAAACAAGCCTTATTTCGGCGTCACTTTCCTAAAAATGTACTCATTCATAGTGACCAAGGAAGCCAATATTGCAGTGCTGATTTCAAGCAGTTATTGTTACAATATGGACTCAGGCAAAGCATGAGTCGAAGAGGAAACTGCTTTGATAATGCGGTTGTTGAGAGTTTTTTCATACACTCAAAACACATATTATTCATGACTGTTACTACAAAACGAGGAAACTGGCTAATAAAGCACTATTTGAATATATTGAAATCTATTATAATCGGATACGTCGTCATTCAGCTAATGGCTGGGTATCACCTGAACAATATGAACAACAATATTACCAAAACGAAAAAATGATAGAGGCGGGCACTGTCTAATATTTTGGCGAGGATCAAGGTACTGATAAATTACCATATGTATAAACCACTTTGATTTTTATTGAGACCTTTGTACGGTAAAGCTTCACTCAAACTAAATTTTTAACCGTGCTTTTTTGAGGCATTTGGGCTTATATTTAGACCTAAATACCTCTAGATAAGTTGTAACTATCCCCTAAAATAGTACAGCAAAAAAGTAGAAAATTCTCTATGATACAAGTAAAGGGGATTTAATTATGAAAAAAATGACTGAACATCAAATCATCGCTATTTTAAAAGAAGCTGAAGCAGGTATTCCTGTCAAGGAACTCTGTCGCAAATATGGCATGGGTAATTCAACTTTCTATAAGTGGCGAGAAAAATACGGCGGTATGGAAACGTCGGATATTAAACGCTTAAAGGAGCTGGAGGCTGAAAACTGCAAGCTTAAGCAGATGTTTGCCGAACTGAGCTTAAAATCCCAGCTTCAGGAAGAAATCATAAAAAAGCTTTAGTGCCAACAGGGGCACGTAAAACGTGGGCACAGCAACTACAACAAAATCATTCAGTTACTATTGCTATGAGTTGTGCCATTGTTGGTTTAAGCCGTTGTGCTTACTATTATCAAGCTAAGTTACAGGATGATTCGGTGATTGTTTCGGTGTTGAATGCTATCACAGACCGGCATTTACGCTGGGGCTTTCCTAAATGTTTTAATCGTATCAGAAAGCTCGGCTATCAATGGAATCATAAACGGGTATATCGGGTGTATTGTGAATTAAAGCTTAATCTCAGGGTAAAGCGTAAAAAACGCATTCCTCCACGATGCCCGGAAAGGTTATTAGTCCCCAATAAACAAGGTGAATGTTGGTCAATGGATTTTATGAGTGACAGTAGTCGTAATCAACGTCGCTTTAGGACATTCAATGTCATCGATGACTTTAATCGTGAGGCATTAGGTATTGATATTGCAGTAAGCTTACCGGCAGGGAGAGTTACCCGTTACTTAGATAAACTGGCCGAATATCATGGGTATCCATTAAAAATACGGGTCGATAATGGGCCAGAATTTACAGGAAAAACCTTTATAAACTGGGCTAAATCACATGATATAGCCATTGATTATATC
>NZ_LZHO01000043.1:0-10192 GCF_001690895.1 Gilliamella sp. Nev5-1
TCATGGATATTTCCAGCTGTGACATAGGTATCGGTAATTAAATTATGTTTGCCATCAACCGTTCGGTGCTCTAAGTAGAAGAACCCTTTAGGCTTGCCTTCCCGATGCATAAAGCCACTGTCCGGAACTGTTGTACTGACTTTAACATCCTTGTATTTCTCTACCGTCGATGGCTTTAAGGCTTTTTTCCGTTTAATTCTCTTTCTGTGTTGATGGCTTGATTAAGGGCATCAATATATTGACTGGGCTCAACAATACGCTGCTCATTACGTGCTTTGCCTTTATTGGCATTTACTTTTAGGTGAGTACTGTCCGTATATAATACTCGACCACTTATCAACTCTTTGGCAATGGCCTGCTCAACAATATTATCAAAAATCTGTTGATAGATTTCACTGTCATTAAACCGACGGCGACGATTTTGGCTGAGTGTTGAGGCGTCAATCACTTTTTCGGTTAATCCCATTCCCAGAAACCAGCGGTAAGCTAAATTGACCTGAATTTCCTGAACCAGACGACGTTCACTGGGGATACCGAAAAGATACCCCAATAGCATGATTTTAAACAGTCTGACCGGATCTTCTGCCGGACGACCGTTATTAGGGCAATAAAGTGGTGCTACCGCTTCTCGAATAAATTCAAAATCAATGACTTTAGCTATTTTACGAACAAGATGATTTTGAGGGACAAGCGCATCTAGCGAGATTTGCTCTATTTTTTCTGGTGTCGCTGGAGTTGGTTTTTTTAGCATAGAAGAACTTCTCTTATAATGGACTCCTCTCTATTAGATCAAAGAACTCGCCAAAAAGCGAGTTCTTTGTCATCAATCTGAAGCCAGCTTCTAGCTGGCTTTTTATTTATGTTATCATTTTTATTTTTAGTGTTTTTAATTAGTTAAAATTAATCCTTCTTGTATTTTATAAATAAATCCCTATTATAAACAAATTTTGCTTATTGATAGATTCAAGGGGATCTTTATGTCAGATCACAATTTAGAAAATAACTTGCGGAAAGATCTTGGTTTAGTTTCTGCGTTATCCCTGGTTGTTGGGATGGTTTTAGGCGCTGGTGCATTTATGAAACCACCTTCAGTATTGGAAGTTACTGGCGATTATCATTATGCTTTATTAGCTTGGATTATTGGTGGTGCTATTTCCATTTGTGGTGGATTAACGCTTTGTGAATTAGGCGTCATGTTCCCAAAAACTGGGGGCATGCTTGTTTATTTAGAAAAAATCTATGGCGCTAAAATCGCTCACCTTTATGGTTGGATGATGACAGTTATCTTTTCTCCAGCGTTAATTGGTGCATTAGTCGGTTATTTTAGTTCGGTATTTTGCTCATTATTTGAGATTGAAGACACATATAAAATGGCGGTAGGTGCAGGAGCATTAGGCTTTATTGCCTTTATTAATGCAATTGGTGTCAAAGAGGCTGGATACTTACAAACCATTGCAACGGCTTGTAAATTGATTCCGATATTACTACTGGCGGTATTTGGTCTTTGGAAAGGCAATGGGCAAGTCGCATTATTTGGTGCTAGTGGTCAAGGTATTGAAACATTTGCGCCTTTTGCTGTTGCTATCTTAGCTACATTATTTGCTTATGATGGTTGGGCACAGGTTGCATCGGTTGCAGGTGAAATTCATAATCCATCTAAAGTATTACCAAAAGCAATCATTTTTGGGATTATCTTTTTAGTGATTGTTTATGCTTGTATCAATATAGCATTCTTTAAAATCTTTCCTGTCAACGAAATGGTTTCATTAGGGCACGATGCCGCCGCGGTTGCTTCACAGCGAATGTTTGGGCATTCAGGAGGTAACTTAGTTGCTGTTGGTATTATGATCTCGATTTTGGGTGGTATTAATGGTTATATCATGACATTATCACGTACTATTTTTAGCATGGCAGAGCGTGGAACTATTGTTGGTGCACGTTATTTAAGTACAATAGATGAGGATAGCCGTTCTCCTGTTAATGCCATTTCAGTCCTTGTTATTTTTGCATTTTTATATTCGGTTTTGTTAGATGCCGATCGTTTATCTGAAATTTCTATGTTTTCGATTTGGGTATTTTATTTACTAACCTTTGTTGGTGTTATGATAGCCAGAAAAAAATACCCTAATATACCAAGATCTTACAAAGTCATTGGCTATCCAATCATCCCTATTTTAGCCATATTGGGCGCTGTTTATGTGATTTATGGTATGCTAGTTTATCAAACAGAAAATGGGCTGGCATCAATTGTGCTGACGTTAGTTGGTTTACCAATGTACTATTATTATCAACGAAAGAACAAACATAGCGAACTTTCAGTCGGTGAGGTGAAAAAGTACCGTGTAAAAACACAATATACCATTGCTATAGTAGCAATAAGTGTTGTTGCTATATTAATTATTTATGGAAGCATAATTAGTAAATAGCAACCTTATTTCTGGTTAGATGATTTATTTAAGGGGGTTTATTTAAGGGAATTGCTTACTCATGTTTTTTAGTCGGTATAAAAGCAACAATAGATGTTTTTTAACTGAAAAGTGTGACTAAAAATAAGTTAAAATTAAGCCATAATGTCTTTGTTGTAAAAATAAAGCTTAAATGATGGGCTTTCTTAAAGATGCCTTTTCTGTGTTTTATATAGCCACTAATATAAATAGTGGCTATAGGTACTTTAACTAATCCTTTGAATCAATTTTGGGTTTAGCTATGTAATTATAAATAACCAATATAGCAAAGATAGCAATAATAATGCTCATTATGATATCTTTGTTAAACCACTTAGCCATATTACCTAAGATAATTCCAACACCGCAAAAATCAACATCAGAGAAAGTCGTATTTGCAAAACCCAAAGATCCTAACACAGGCAGTAGCATAACCGGCAAGAACGTGACTAATAGACCATTAGCAAATGCTCCAAGCATTGCTCCACGGCGTCCTCCCATTGCATTACCAAATACCCCCGCTGTTGCACCACAAAAGAAATGAGGAACAACGCCAGGTAATATCAGAACCAGATTTAATTGCCCTAAAACAAATAATCCAATTAATCCACCAAGAAAGCTAAATAAAAAACCGATGAGAACGGCATTTGGCGCATATGGAAAGACAACAGGACAATCAAGAGCGGGTTTTGCATTAGGTACCAGTTTTTCTGAGAACCCTGTAAATGCTGGCACAATTTCAGCGAGAATTAATCGCACGCCTTGTAGAATGATAAACACACCAGCAGCAAATGTAATAGCCTCTATAATCGCATAAACTAAATAATTATCACCTTTACTTAGATTAGTTTCGACATAGTCAGAGCCAGCAAATATAGCTAGAATGAGATAAATAATCATCATAGTTAATGAGATTGAAATTGAGCTATCGCGTAAGAAACTTAGGTTTTTAGGTAAATTCATCTCTTCAGTTGAGCGTGAGTTTTTACCTACAACTTGCCCAAGCCAGCCAGCTAGCACATAACCTAAAGTACCAAAATGGCCAAATGCGACATCATCATTACCCGTAATTTTACGCATATGCGGTTGTGCTAAAGCAGGAAAAAAAGCCATGATAAGACCAAGCACTAACGATCCAGTAAATACCAGTTGCCAGCCTTTAAATCCTGCAACGGTTAAAATAATACTAATCATACAGGCCATATAAAAGGTATGATGTCCTGTCAAAAAGATAAATTTTAAACGTGTAAAACGTGCAACTACGATATTAGCGACCATACCAAATGCCATAATTAATGCCGTTGCTGCACCATATTCATTTAATGCCATAGAAACTATAGCTTCATTATTAGGAATAATGCCTTGTAATTTAAAAGCTTGCTCAAACATCATACCGAGTGGCGTAATTGCACTGATAAGCACGCTTGCACCACCGCTCAATACCAAAAAACCTAAAATTGTTTTCACGGTTCCTTTAACGGTATCAGCAAATGATTTATGTTGGGCTATTAACCCAACCATGGCAATTAAACCCACCAATACGGCAGGTACTTTTAAAATATCAACAATAAATTTTACGATTTCCTGAATCATAGCAACACCTCATAGGTTGTTAATTCTTAGCAAGATGCTCAGCAAGTTTGGATTCTAGATCGTTGATATCAATAATATTACTTAGCACCACTAATTTATCTGCCGGGATACCCGAACTGGCCGCTAAATCTTTGGTCATCACAAACACATCGGCTTGATCGGGTGCAATAGATGCAAGATCGGCATGTGTTACTTCGGCATCAACATTTAATTTCTTAAGCACTTTTTTGATATTCATTTCAACCATAAAACTACTACCTAGACCTTGACCACAAACAGCCATAATTTTCATATTATTTATCCTTTTATAAAGTTTGATTAAATTTAATAACGATTGGTTACAGTTAAAATCTGATCGCAATGTTGAGCATTAAAAATGGTCTGCATATCATTTGATTCACCAAATAAGGTTGCCAATTGCGTTAATATTTCAATATGACTAGAACTATCAATTGCTGCTAATAACGTAATTAAATAAACTGGATCATTATCTGCCGAATTGAAATTTACCCCTTGTTTGACTAATAACATTGATAAGCCTAATTGGTTTACACCATGCTCTGGTCTGGCATGTGGCATTGCAATGCCAGGCGCTAACACATAATAAGGTCCAAGTGATTCGTGTAATTCAAAAATTTTTTCAATATAATTAGGAGAAATCGTATTGTTTGCTAATAATGGTGATGCGCAAAGCTGTATAGCTTCTTTCCAATCATTTACAGAATCAACAATATTCACAGTTTGCTGTGTTAAATAGTTAGCGAGCATTTTCTCTCCATTAAAATTCTGATAATTTATTGAAAAATTAGCATATAAATTAAAAATAGCCACAACTAAAATAATAGAAATGTGATAGCGCTATCATATTTGCATAAATTTTTATTTATTTTGTGATGTAGATAACATTTCTAATAAATTCATTAAAAATAATTATGTTGATAGAATAATATTATTAAAAAATTGAGTTTTAAAAGGTGGCTCACAATATTCATATTAATGGATAAGTCACTCATCACTGGCTTGCAGTTGTCAAAATTAGTCTTTTTTAAACAAATGGTTAGATTAAATTCAATTAGGATGAAATATGCAAAGCGCAAAAAAACGGAGGAATACAGGGCAGGTTACTTTATTTGACGTAGCGAAATATGCAGGTGTGGGCTCTATGACTGTGTCACGTGCCTTACGCACACCAGAACGTGTTTCTGTTAAACTTCGCAAAAAAATTCAAATTGCTATCGATGCGTTAGGATATAAACCCAATGTTACCGCTAGCCAGTTAGCCTCGGCGTCATCTAGCCCAGTGATTGCAGTTATAACAACCAAAAACCACGATCATTCTGCGCAAATTTTGCTTGATGTGTTACAAGCAAATTTAATTAAACAAGGTTATACAATATTGTTTATTGAATCTGAGCATTATTATAACCGTGAACTAAAACTGTTAGATTCTTTACACAACCATAACCTCGAAGCAATATTGTTATTTTATGTCGAAAATGACGTTATTATTGAGAATGTTAATCTTAATAAAACGATACCTATTATGAATATTGGTAAGCAATATGATACAGCGGCAGATCCTGATATAGCGTTAGATAATAGTTTAGCAATGTATATGCTAACCGAACATATAATAAAAAAAGGCTATCAAAATATTGGGTTACTGTGTGCCAACCAACAAAATTATCTCTTTCAACAGCGTTTACATGGTTGGCATAAGGCGATGTTGGATTATCATCTACCTACCCATCGAGTTATCAATGCTGCCAAGCCTGCTAATTTTAGTACAGGTAGCTTATTACTGCCTGACATCTTATTGAATTGGTCTGAAATCGATGCCTTAATTTGCACTACTGATGAATTAGCCTGTGGTGTGCTTTATGAGTGCCAACGACGGCATATCCGTGTGCCACATCAATTAGCAGTGAGTGGATTTGGTGATAACGAGTTTTGCCAAGTGAGTTTTCCACCTTTAACAACAGTCTCCTTACCTGCTGTAAAAATAGGGGAACATTTGGCAATGCAACTATTAAGTAAGTTAAAAGCTCAAACTCATTGCCATAAACCAGATTTATCAACGTTCGCCCCTATACTTCGTTTAAGAAACAGTACTTAGTTGCATTGAGTGCCAAGTTATATTAAATCCTAGGTTATATTAAATAATTAGCTGTCATGATATTTTGCATATACATCCAATCGACTAGTTAGCAAGGCTTAAAATAATGAAGCATGCATAGCAATCGCCAAACTGTGGAAATGTGAAGTAGCGAGTATAAATCACCTTTCGACTTTCTTCACTTCACCGAGTTTAAAATTACACCTCATGTTTCAATCCAGAAAACAGCTAGAAAAACTTCAATAAAATCAATGGCTTTTCTGAATGATTTTTATCATACTCGATTTACCCTTCTTTCTGCTACATCATAGCCCATATTCCTAATATGGTGCATTAAGCTTGATGCAGCTAATACTTTATGTTGCCAATAAAATGCTTCGATATTATCAAATACCCCCTTTAATTTTGATTCATATTTACGCCAAGCGTAACAACCTGATACAGATGTATTGATTTTTCAAAATAAGTAAAAAATAACAAAAATAGACTAAAAAAAGGTTGCATAGAATAAAAAATAATCTTATCTTAGCTAAAAAATATCTTTATTTTTCGGTTTCTTAATACTTTCTAAAGGAATTTAGGTAAATATCATGGAGCTCGCTGTTAGTCATATTGCTTTAATCATCAATCGCTTTATTCAATATCCCTTTCTTGTCTTTTATAAGTTAAACGGATTTTTAGCTTTGTTGGTTTTATTGCGCAATGCAAGGGGCAGATTATGTTAGCTATGCCACTGTCTCAATGGCGCACGATTACCGCTACCTCTGCCATGCCTTTGTATGCCGTACTTTCTAATGTCAGCGATGCGCAAGTGGTTAAAAACTACTATATCACTGATGGCTCACAAACGCCCTATGGTCTTTATAGTGGTACTCCTTACGAGCACTGGTTTTCTGTTATGCCTATGCTAGTGAGACTTGATGAGCATAGCCCCCTTTTTAGATTGGATTAATAACACTGAGCACAAAGACTGGGGCTGGCTGGCACGCTCTCATTTACCCTTTGCAGACATCTGCGCTCATTTACGGAGCTTAACCCAAGCGATTATGCCCGATGGTGAAACGGTGTTTTTTCGCTATTGGGATGGTGAATACTTGTCAATCATGCTTGATTATTTTACCGATAGCTGGCAAGACGTGCTGCCTGCTTTTGCTTTTTACTGGATTAATCACCAATCACATGTGGTGCATGTACCCGTTGAGCAAGCGGTGCAAACTTCGCCTTGGTGGCAGGTGCCACAGCCACTTATTGACACGCTAGTGCAAACGACACTGACACCTTTAATCAGTAATATGTTGTTATGGTTAAAAGAAAATAATTTACCCCTATATGACGCCTTTCCAGAAGCATTAATCAAACAAAAAATTATGCACCTAGCCGCTAAGCATAAATCAAATACAGCAGATAGCCAAATGACACAGCAATTAGTTTTAGCGTTACAACAAGAGTTGCAATTAGCCACCAATCCATTTGAAATTTTAAACGCAGACTTTTTTAGTAATAAATAAGGAATGTTATGGAATACATTGAATCAATTGAACGCGATTTAGACTTATTTAAACGAAAAGCCTTATTAACTGAAGAATACAAAAAAATACTTGAAGACTGGTGTGTTCAAGCCTTTAATAAAACGTCCGGTGCTTTGGGCGGTCCGACCTTTGAAATGGACAGAGTGTTGTCTATTAATAATAACGATAAAAAAGCCAGTTACGAACAAAAGAGTATCGAAACCACCACCATAACCTGTCCAGAGAATAGAAAAATAGAAGTTGTGCTTAAGCACGAGTCAATACTTAATTTACCGATTCCTGATGTTTTAATTAAATTAATTAAATATAATTCTACGTGGTTTAACGAAACGGTTGACGAGAAAAAAACCGACGCTGAAGGGCGAGCCGTATTTACTGATTTAACGGTAAATGAATCCTATTTTGCTGAAGCAATCGATAACAATTTAGTGGAAAACAACAAAAAGTTATTCAAAGCTTATGATGAACTCATGTCAGCGATGTACACCCAGTTAAATGCTTCTTGGCAAGAATATAAACCGCAATGGGAAAAAGGTATTGATGTTGTTGAACTGATAAAAAAATTCATTAAAGGCTTATTTGATGGTTTTATTAGTGTCTGGGATGACATTAAACTGGCTTATAACGTTATTACCGACCCAGTAAAATACGGAAAAATGATTTATGATGGTGCAGCAAAATTATACGATATTATCGGTGATATACCTAACATTGATATTCAAGCATCGCTTGAGCAAAGTAAAGATTTTGCGCTACATTTAGCGGCATTTTTTAGTGATGAAAGTGCGATTTACTTAATTGCTAACGCCGTATTATTAAATATCAAAATGTATCCATGGGGTAATATCTTACCGGAGCTGGTTTCGCTTGGTGGAAACATATTGGGCGATATCCTTCGCGGGCTAATATTTGGCGCTTTGCTGTCATTAGTTGCGGGTCCTGTTGGCTTGGCTTATATGGCTTATCGCTTAACCTCAGTTGCCAAAAAAGCATCTGGATTAGTAAAAAAAATCTGGGAAATTTTAAAAACTATTTTGAAGTCCCTCACAAAGCTTATCAAAGATTTTTTCGAGAAAGTGGCTAAATTAGTACACCAAATGAAAAACACTTTAATGACAAAATTAAATAAAGAAACTAGAGCCGGAGCGAAGCAAAACACACATCTAGAAATTGAACACAAAAAAGAAACCTCATCAGGAAGCACCCATAACGATACCACCTCGCCACCGACAGAAAAATGCACAACCACAGGATGCCCTATCTCCATGGTCACCGGTGAAGAGTTGTTATTACTTGATGATGCGACATTATTAGGGGTTTATCCTTTTACGTTCCAACGACAATATCGTACCACCGCCGTCGAAGTGAGCTCAGTATTTGGTTATGGTTGGAGCCACTCATTACAGCATCATTTCACCTTTAATGATAAAGACGAAACCATTAAATGGGTTGACCATCAAAATCTTATCATTTCCCTACCCATGCCCGACAAGGCGATTTCCTTATCGGCTAATTTGATGGCGAAAACTGCAGTCTGGTTAGGAGAGCAAGAGCAGGAATACCTGTTTACCTCGGACAGTTTAAATGGTTGGGTCATGCATGTTAACCGTTTAGCGGATAATAGCGGTAAAATAACCGGCTTTTCTCAGAAAAAACAACATCTCCATCTTCATTATGACGATAAAACCGACCTACCAATAAGATTAGAAAACCCAGCGGGGGCCAGTTTACTGTTTGATTATATTGCCACCGAGCAAGGTCACCGCCTAGCCGAAATTCGCTTAAAACGGCATATTACCTTGAGTGATGCTGTGCCCGAGCCGATTATTCGCTACACCTATGATGAACGCGGACAACTTAGCGAAGCCATCAATCCGGCTAACGAAGCGGAGCGTTATACGTATCGTGACGATTATGTCTTTAGCCAACGCCGTTTAGCCGGTGGCGCCGAATTTTATTGGGAATGGCAAGGTGAAGGCAAAGCGGTGCGAGCACTGCGTCACTGGAGTAATATTCCTAATACAGAAATACGCTATGAATGGGATGATGCGGCGGGCACTTCTACGGCGATTTATGCCGATGGCTCAAAAGAGATATGGGTACATGATAAACAATCCGCCCGTCAGGTTAAGCATATTTCACCGAGTGGTGCAACAATTGAACGTCACTATGGTCAAGAAGGAGAGCTTTTAGCCGAAACCGACCCCTTAGGCAATACCACCGAATATCGCTATGACGGTGAGCTCAATTGCATATCAGTCACCTATCCCGATGGTCAGCGTTTATGGCAACGCTTTAATCGTGGCTTATTAATGGAGCGTATACAGTACAGTGCCGATGCCAGTGAAAAAAGCAAAGAAAAATGGGAATATGATAGTGATGGGCAACTGCTGTGCTATATCAACCCCATGCAAGAAGAGTTGCACTATCAGTGGACCGATAGCGGCCTATTAAGTGCTATCCGCTATGGCGATGAGACCAGCGAACACTATACCATCAACGCACTGGGG
>NZ_LZHO01000044.1:0-3347 GCF_001690895.1 Gilliamella sp. Nev5-1
TCTTCGGGCGTTACGTTTGCTAATAATAAATAAAAATAAACATTATTTGTTCCTGTCGATGGGAAATTACGTTGTGGATTGTTTATATCTTGTGGAACAAATCCTTTTCCTTTTACCCAATCCGGACCATCTAAATCTTTATATTCAGTGTTATTACTGGAGTCGTTTGATAAATTAGGTTGAGCATAACAAACCGATGGTGCACTTGGTTTAAAATAATATGAATGAGAACTCTGTTTATAAATAGTTTTATTCGGAATACCATAACGTGTCGACAACGTTAAAGATTCTCCTGTAGTAATAAATAATCGATATGGTGCTTTACAAGCATCCAACTTGTACGATGGATTTTTTTTTACTTCTGCTGTTATATTTTGGTTTGCATCGTACCATTCTAGAGATAGCTTTCCATTTGCCAAAATATCGCCATCACCATCGTCATCTCCCCAATAATGATATGGGGCACCCATCAATTTTTGAATATCTATTTGTGGGTAAGTATTATTTCCATCTATTGGTACAAAAGTCTGAATATCACGAATAGATTCTAAATTTCCCGATAGTATGATTGGTTTTTGGCTACTTGATGTATCTTCTTGAGAGGTAATCAATCGACCACCAGATAATTTTATACTGAGTAAAGGTTCGGATGAATTTATATGGATTCTACCACCATCAAGGGTTATATAAGGGCGACTTCCATGGATCACATTTGATGTAATCGCAGATAATGCAATAGCTTGAAAGGGCACTATCAAATTTAATAATGTCAATATAATTCCAAACAAACAATGTCTGACAGTCAAGATAGGCATTACTAATGCCTTTTGGATATGCATCTTTGCCATTTTTATTAAAGAAATCGTTTTTGACCATAACGACAAACATGAAGAATTAATTGTAAGATGGGGATAACTAAAATTTAGAGATAAACGTTCAAAATGTGACTGCTGTGCTGCTGTGCTGCTGTGCTGCTGTGCTGCTGTGCTGCTGTGCTGCTGTGCTGCTGTGCTGCTGTGCTGCTGTGCTGCTGTGCTGCTGTGCTGCTGTGCTGCTGTGCTGATTCATTATATCAATACCTTTTCCATATTTCAAGTTTTACTGCACCTTTTTATAATAAAATTAATATGTTATTAATTTTCACAATAACCAAATTAATTACTTTTATTTTAAATATTTTCGATGCTCATGCAAAAAGTGCTCGTAGTATCACAAAATATTTTGTCGATTATAAACAAATTTAATACCACTTTAAAGTAAACATGTGGGTATTTTTGTTAAGATTTGTAAAGTTATCCCTCATTCATTTCATTATGAAAAATAAAAGAATAGATTCAATATCTATGTGAAAAGACCTTTATGAAAAGAGTTATCATTTTTACATAACTATAATGAACAACACTATTAAGAAAACCTCGAAGGAATTACACTTCATAGCTAAAAAAAACCTTACAAACTCATTAGGGGTTAATTTTGCTTTTTTATGTCTATTTATTACAGTTTTTTCGCAAATTACTGTAAACAATGCGAGTAAGTTCTATAATTAACTTACTCGTAATCACCTCTGTAACTTTAAAAGTTACAGAGTCAAACTATTTGCTGAACAGATAAAACAATTTAACTACGGCTTAACACAAGCCGCTCTGAGATTACCATTGGTTGATTTAGAATCATAGAAATCTCCATCCCCCAGATCGACCCGAATTGGTTCTCCCTTGTATGTATCAATTACCCAATACCAATCTTGAGGATGGCTAGTTTCCCAACCATCAATTCCAAGATAGTGGTTAGGATTATTAAATAAGGTTCCCCATTCATTCAACAATCCACCTATCCACTTACCATTACCGCCGCGATAGCTTAATTGTCGACGATAACCATTGATATTTCTTCCGGGAATACCTCCAGTCCATATATCATTATTATTTGCATTAGTATAATCAGCAACACTCGGCACTCGGTATCCAATTCGGTTACAGTAATCTTTTGTGTCTTGCACAGATGCATTAATATGAGCACCTTGGGCTATATACCATCTTTCAATTTTAAAGCTATACAAAACTTTACTTTTGGCTCTATCTGAATAAAGCTTAAATGTAGAGGGGCTAAAATTTTTATTAGCACTACTGTTTACTGGCCCTTTTAGTACTATCTTTAAAGCTACATCTCGTGAGCCTTTTCCCCAACCTGGTGTTCGTGCAGATGATAAAGCTAAACTAACTCCACTCCCTGATTCAGGGAATACCCTAGCGCCATTAGCTGAGATAATATCTTCGGGCGTTACGTTTGCTAATAATAAATAAAAATAAACATTATTTGTTCCTGTCGATGGGAAATTACGTTGTGGATTGTTTATATCTTGTGGAACAAATCCTTTTCCTTTTACCCAATCCGGACCATCTAAATCTTTATATTCAGTGTTATTACTGGAGTCGTTTGATAAATTAGGTTGAGCATAACAAACCGATGGTGCACTTGGTTTAAAATAATATGAATGAGAACTCTGTTTATAAATAGTTTTATTCGGAATACCATAACGTGTCGACAACGTTAAAGATTCTCCTGTAGTAATAAATAATCGATATGGTGCTTTACAAGCATCCAACTTGTACGATGGATTTTTTTTTACTTCTGCTGTTATATTTTGGTTTGCATCGTACCATTCTAGAGATAACTTTCCATTTGCCAAAATATCGCCATCACCATCGTCATCTCCCCAATAATGATATGGGGCACCCATCAATTTTTGAATATCTATTTGTGGGTAAGTATTATTTCCATCTATTGGTACAAAAGTTTGAATATCACGAATAGATTCTAAATTTCCCGATAGTATGATTGGTTTTTGGCTACTTGATGTATCTTCTTGAGAGGTAATCAATCGACCACCAGATAATTTTATGCTGAGTAAAGGTTCGGATGAATTTATATGGGTTCTACCACCATCAAGGGTTATATAAGGGCGACTTCCATGGATCACATTTGATGTAATCGCAGATAATGCAATAGCTTGAAAGGGCACTATCAAATTTAATAATGTCAATATAATTCCAAACAAACAATGTCTGACAGTCAAGATAGGCATTACTAATGCCTTTTGGATATGCATCTTTACCATTTTTATTAAAGAAATCGTTTTTGACCATAACGACAAACATGAAGAATTAATTGTAAGATGGGGATAACTAAAATTTAGAGATAAACGTTCAAAATGGGGCTGTTGGGCTGTTGGGCTGTTGGGCTGTTGGGCTGTTGGGCTGTTGGGCTGTTGGGCTGTTGGGCTGTTGGGCTGTTGTTTTCATTATATCATTACCTTTCCAAAATTTCAAGTTTCTACAGCATAATTT
>NZ_LZHO01000045.1:0-7678 GCF_001690895.1 Gilliamella sp. Nev5-1
CTATTATCAAGCTAAGTTACAGGATGATTCGGTGATTGTTTCGGTGTTGAATGCTATCACAGACCGGCATTTACGCTGGGGCTTTCCTAAATGTTTTAATCGTATCAGAAAGCTCGGCTATCAATGGAATCATAAACGGGTATATCGGGTGTATTGTGAATTAAAGCTTAATCTCAGGGTAAAGCGTAAAAAACGCATTCCTCCACGATGCCCGGAAAGGTTATTAGCCCCCAATAAACAAGGTGAATGTTGGTCAATGGATTTTATGAGTGACAGTAGTCGTAATCAACGTCGCTTTAGGACATTCAATGTCATCGATGACTTTAATCGTGAGGCATTAGGTATTGATATTGGTGTGAGTTTACCCGCAGGTAGAGTGACTCGTTATTTGGATAAATTGGCGGAGTATCATGGTTATCCGTTAAAAATACGCGTCGATAATGGACCAGAATTTACAGGAAAAACCTTTATAAACTGGGCTAAATCACATGATATAGCCATTGATTATATCCAGCCCGGTAGCCCTTATGAAAATGGTTATATTGAACGATTTAATCGTACCTATCGTACTGAAGTACTCGATTTATATCTTTTTAACAACTTAGCACAAGCAAGGAGAATAACCGAAGAATGGTTAACGATTTATAACACCGAAAGACCGCATGAGGCATTAAATAACATGACACCGCTCGAATATAAAACATTAAAACAGGCAGCTTAATTTTCTACGTGAGTTGTGTACTAAGTTTGGGGTATTTACATACCCATTCTTATGGTAGAGATATAAGCTGACGAATTAAACAATTAAAAATCGATAAAAGGGAATGTTTCTCTGAACAATTTTTCGACTTCTGGGTGTTTTTTTAAAGCTTCTAATGCTTGTTCTTCATTAAATGAGACATCGTCTTGAGATAATTTTTCCCCTCTTTTGACCGCTATGCCATAAACAGCCCTATCTTGCTCTTTTGTGTGCTTCCAAGAAGGAAACAAACCTATCAATTTTCGTAAGTCAGTTACTTCCCCTTTAAAATCAATCAAATCAAAAATATAATCGGGTAAATCGCTTACTTCATTTTCACCAATGACTTTTTCTGCCCAACGATTGACCTCACCCATATTGATGGCACCACTTAATAAACAGTTATATACAAAATTAATACCGATAGCCTCACTATTTTTTTCTAACCTTAGCATATTTATTTCCCCTTAGATAATGCTTCGCCACCTATATGGCCTGTTTTAAAATGCTCGTCATCTGGAACCAGTTGCATTCTAGCGCGATGTTGATGATGATGCCAAATATAATCAGGTATTTTAGATTTACCGGCATTAATTGCTTTTAACTGCTCTGGTGTAAATATCCCAGGATTTACTTCTCCCCGTTGGATAGCTCTTCGTAAATCTTCAGTTGCCATTTTCATTTGGCCTCGATAACTTTTATTGTAAAATTCAGCGCTTGGCAACACGGTGTCATATCGTGCAATATCATCAAAAATACCTAATCCTCTATTGTCAAACACAATTCTGGATTTAGGATGTCGCTGGCCTCTTAATTTAACATTTTTATTATTTGGCAATGGAACGGTGTTAGAAACCACATTACCGGGGCCGTATAGTTCTTCTAACTGCTTGCGCACAAGGTGAGGATCATAAGGCGCATGGCTCCCTAAACCAGCAAGTAATCCAAGCGGGTCAATCCAGATAATCGGATTAAAACAATATTGATAGCTATTTAATCCACCATAAAGTTTAGCCGGATCTTGGGTAATAAATCGACCCAGATTAGGAGCGTAATAGCGATTAAGATTATAATGTAAACTGGTTTCTTCATCATAATATTGTCCCTGAAATCTAAGTGGATTTATGGGTTTAATATTATTTTCAGCTTGTGGCCAATGTTCATGGATGATTTCGCCATAGGCGCTGTATTCGCATTCATAAACAGTTTCGCCAAGGCTGTCTGTAAGACGATGAGGCGTGCCTAAGTAGTTATTTTGATACCAATAGGTTTTTAACTTTTCTGACTGTCCTGCTTTTCCAAGGATTTGGGCTAGTGGTCGATGGCTATCGGGTTCATAAATATAACTTCGCCAGAATCTATCGTTATCGGCACATTCTGCTATTAATTTATGGTCTTGCCAGATAAATTCGGTGGTTTTACCCTCCACTGTTTTGCTAGTACGACGGTTAAAAGTATCATAAGTATAGGTGATGATAAGCCCCGTCGGTTTAATTACTTTGATTAGTCGATGCTGACAGTCATATTGATAGTGGGTAACTAGACGGTGGTTTTTTCCGCGTTTTTCCGCAATTAGGTTACCAAAGCGGTCATAGCCAAAAATCCTCTTCCCGCAAGTATTATACGGGGATTGGTATTTTCAGTAAGAACATTACCAGACTACTATCTTGTATTTTGATTACCATATAAATTTTTTATCTTCACATTCATAAAAAATCTTAGCTACATATATAGTAAAAGGTGAATTACAATTTGGGCATTTTTTAAATTTATAGTTTTTTATTTTCTTATCCAATAATTCAGATCCCAAACGATAATCAAAGTTAGTTTTTTCAGTTTCAACAGTATAAACTTCAGAAGAATCAACAACCAAACCCATATATTCCGCTCGGCAATTTCTACAAAGCACTATTTTAACCATTCTTGCTCTAATTGAACGGCTAAAATCTTCATCACTAAAACAACCATTTGCTACCTTTTTATCTAACTCTGTTAAATTGACATCATCTGGCCATATAATGCAATATGGTGTGTCATAAAGGGGTATATAGTCTCCTCGAAGCGTTTTTAACCGATAATTTTTAAAAATAGCTAATCTTGTATTCACCCCACTTTGTAAGGTTTTATAAAAATCAAAAGAGGGATTGATCTTCTCCCCTAATAAGGTTATATTAGTTCTAAATAACTCTCCTTCCTCTTTCATGATATCATCATTAGGAAAAATATATTTAAAGTTAACACCTTCTGCTTTTATCCATTTCATGGTTTTACCCCGTTAATAATTAAATATTCTAATTCTGTTGATGTTTCTAATGTATGTTGAATAGCTTGGCTTCTTGGCATTTTGATATGAATAATTATTTTATTACTATTAAACCCCCATTCAGCTGCTTTTTCGGCGTTAGTGGTAAAAGATATTAAAGAACGCTTTCCTATTTCTTTAAGCTCGTGTCCCCACTCTCCATGAGCTCGAATATATTGATCCAACGTTCCCCAATCGTGTATTTGTTTTGCATGAGCATATTTTGATTCAATAATAGCTTTACTTACAGCATCTCTTCCCAATATACCATCTCTTATTGCCTGCTCATAAGCGTTATATCCCGTTTCGCTAAAAACCCAACCTGTTTCATGATAAGCTTGAATTTCTGCAGTATTATCTGTACCACGATAAAGATCTATAAAATCCAATCCTAACGGATATATTCCACTAATAGGATTATTGCCTACATATCGATATAGGTTGATATCACTTAAAATTCCTATTGGATCTTGAGTAATATACCTACCAATAAACGGGTCATAATAGCGATTAAGATTATAATGTAACCCCGTTTCCTCATCATAATATTGCCCTTGGAATCTTAATGGGTTATCCGGCAGGGAATCTATATCGTCCTGATGATAGGTTTCGTTTATTATCTGCCCATAGGCATTATACTGGCATTCGTAGAGGGTGTCACCTAAGCTGCCGGTAAGGGCAATGGGTGTGCCGAGGTGGTCGTTTTGGTACCAGTAGAGTTTGATATTGTCTTGCTGCGCATTACCGTGCACTAGGGCTAAGGGACGGTAAGAGTCTGGCTCGTAAAGGTAGCTTTGCCAGTGTTTATCGTTATCGGTCTCGGCAATAAGTTTATTAGACTGTGGCCTTTTCCACGTTTTTCCACAATCAGGTTGCCAAAGCAATCATGCTCAAAGTATATGCCACCAAAAAACATTTGGGTTTATCATAATATTAACGCTAATAACATCATAGCAAATGGTTAGTTGACACAATAATAATTTAAATCTAGCGAAAGTAAGCTAAGTATTAAGCTTACCTTGCCGATTTGATATGTTAAATTGAATCTAAATTGGAACTTATTCTACAGAATCTAATGAAACTGCCATTTCTAATACCATATCTAAGTAAGACTTTTCTCCATTACTGCCTCTTCTTTTCAATTCATCATGAGCATAGACAATTTCAACTTTAGAACCTATTTGAAAAAGCTTCTTATCTTCTTTGTTAATATAATCATAAATGCTTTCTTCACACGTAGAGCCATTGTTTAATAATAAACTAAAACTATTATCAATTGATGATGGATCTTGACCTGCTACGTAAGTTCTAGTTATTACTCCAGTTACATATTGTAAAGGCATTCGACCTTGGTTAATGTTATCCCACCATTCCTGTGATCCAAAAAGGCCATAGGTACCTTTTAATCCCATATAGGGTTTTGACTTATCAAGAGTAAGTGATTGTGCCAATGGAATTTGTTCAGGTTTAGCCTTTAATTCTTCAGATAGGAGATAGACTAATTTCATTGGTATTTTTGAATTTTCTAATTTTAATAGCATATTTTTACCTTTATTTTACTTTTTCAAAATGAACAATATTTTCATTAAAAATCTCTATACCTCTACCTTGTCCAAGTTGAGTTGTCATTTGCCCGCCTTCAACTTTAAAACGAGTATTGGTTTTCATCCATTTTCCAGTTTTAATCGACATATTAGAGAAATGAGAAATTATAGAATTTGGTGGTAACGTTAATTATCACCAAATGGACAAAAGCTTTAAAAGGTATGTTTGACAAAGTAAAACCTCTTTCAAATTAATTATTTGTAATTAATTTATACAGCTGAGTTCTTAAATCATCTAATCTGTTATTTTCATTAATTAATGGTTTTTTATTATTATGTAACACTATATCATTAAAAGATCCCATACCTCCATATAGTATTAATATTTGATTTTTTACAGCTTCGAAATTAATTTCTATGTCTTCACTAAATTTCATAAAACTATTTCCCCAGTCAGGGTAATTTCCTTTTTTCAATAATATGGATATTTCAAAAAGAATTAACTTTATTTTTTTTATATGATTATTCATTTTAATGGTTTAATCTCCATAATTTCTGCTTCCTTTATTGTCCATGGTTTAGGTACAATGATTTGTTGTGTTCCTCCTATATAAATACCATTCTGAGCACCCACTTCCCCCACATAAACTTTCGTACCTGCGGGAATTTTTATGGCTATAGATGAGTCAATTGGAGAGGTTCCTCCTCCTGGCCATTTCGGTAATACAGCTTTATCTATACGAGTCTGTAAAATACCTTGGGGAGATTCTACACTGAAAAATTGACCGAAAGGCTTATCTGCTGTTCCAGCGCGATATAAAATTATATCTTGTTCAAGTACAATTTCTTTATACCTACCTCCAGCAAAAGTTCCAGCTAAATCATCTGTTAATGGACCGGGTTTGATTGCGCTATATTCGCCAATATTTTTACCTTGTAGATAATTTTTCGTCTCCTCTCCAGCGATCCCCTCAAACCCACTATTTTCAACCTTAATCAACCCTAACGGATCTATCCAATTTATCGGATCGCCATTGACATATTGATAACTATTTAATCCGCCCAGTATACCTAGTGGGTCTTGGGTGATATATCTGCCAATAAACGGGTCGTAATAGCGATTTAGGTTATAATGAAGCCCTGTTTCCTCATCATAATATTGCCCTTGGAATCTTAACGGATTATCGGGCAGGGAATCTATATCGTCCTGATGGTAGGTTTCGTTTATTATCTGCCCATAGGCATTATACTGGCATTCGTAAAGGGTGTCACCTAAGCTGCCGGTAAGGGCTATGGGTGTGCCGAGGTGGTCGTTTTGGTACCAGTAGAGTTTGATATTGTCTTGCTGCGCATTGCCGTGCACAAGAGCTAATGGACGGTAAGAGTCTGGCTCATAAAGGTAGCTTTGCCAGTGTTTATCGTTATCGGTCTCGGCAATAAGTTTATTAGACTGTGGCCTTTTCCACGTTTTTCCACAATCAGGTTACCAAAACAATCATACTCAAAGTATTTGCCACCAAAAAACGTTTGGGTTTATCATAATATTAACGCTAATAACATCATAGCAAATAGTTAGTTGACACAATAATGATTTAAATCTAGCAAAGTAAGCTAAGTATTAAGCTTGCCTTGCCGATTTGATATGTTAAATTGAATCTAAATTGGAACTTATTCTACAGGCTCTAATGAAACTGCCATTTCTAAAGCGATTTGATTATATTTTTGTCCGAAATTTAGCGCTGCCTGAGGTTTTAGCTCATCTAACGCATATACAATACTTGCGCTATAGCCAATCTTAAACAGCTTGGAATCTTTTTTTTGTTGGCATAAATACCAACAGATTGAATTGTTCCATCTTCAAGTAATAAATCAACTGTATTATTAAAATTTGAGGGATCTTGTCCTGCTACATAAGCTTTTTTTATTATTCCAGAAATAAATAATAAAGGGATTCTCCCCTGCTCAATACTATTCCACCACTCTTTTGATCCAAAAAGACCATTAGTGCCATTTAATCCAACGTAAGGCTTTGTATGATCAAGTGTTAAAGCTTGAGTCAAAGAAGCATATTCTGGATTTACTTTTAATTTTTCTGAAAGAAGGTACACCATTTTCATTGGTACTTTTGAATTTTCTAATTTTAATAGCATATTTTTACCTTTATTTTACTTTTTCAAAATGAACAATATTTTCATTAAAAATTTCTATGCCTCTACCTTGTCCAAGTTGGGTTGTCATTTGCCCACCTTCAACTTTAAAACGAGTATTGGTTTTCATCCATTTCCCAGTTTTAATCGACATATTAGGAAATATGAGAAATTCTAAGATATGTTTGATGAAGTAAAGGCTAGTTCAATATATTAAAATTAGTTATAATTGAATTCCATGATAATTATTTAGCTAGCCACGCCTTCAGAACGAATCTTGTCGGATATATCTGCCGATAAACAAGTCGTAATAAAGGTTAAATTGTAATGTAATTGTCTTTCTTCATCATAATATTGCCTTTATAGTAATTTTTTAATTTAAGTCCAAACCTCTTGACCATTACTGGTAATCCAAACAATGCCGCAATTTAATTTCACATAGAACCACATACCTACATCATCTAGATCATCATCCTCGTTATCGGGAGGGTAAGGAGGCCAAATATTCTTAATAGAATTAATTTGTTCTTCAATTGTGCCAGATAAAAAAATTCCATTTCTAGCTAATCTAATATGTCCATCTTTTATTAATTTTTCTAATATTCTAAAAAATAAATCTTTTCTTATTTCGTAGGGTATTTTTATATCTTTCGTGTAATTATCTAAATGTTGCCACATTGTGCCCATTGAATAACCAAAAGCACTTTCTAAAATAGAATTATAAATTTTTTTAAAATTCATTGAAATTTCATCTCCACTCTGTTTCCTTTATTAATACTCGGGTTTTTGATATCTATAGTCCATTTTGCTTTATTTTGTTCTACAGATTCGGAAAAATTTCTTAACGTAATATTACTACCAGCATTGGGACCTTCTGTGATCTTAATTGAATATATCGTTCCTTTCCCCGGAATAATTTTTGCTGTTGGCATAGTATCAACACCAG
>NZ_LZHO01000046.1:0-19579 GCF_001690895.1 Gilliamella sp. Nev5-1
TATTTTTGTTACGTTTTTTTAAGCTATTTTTTAATTTATTTAATAAAATCCAAATTAAAAATCCTATTTATGGTTTAAATAAAAAAATAAACCCCGAATTATATCGAGGTTTGTCATCAATCTGAAGCAATTTAATTGCTTTTATTTTTAGTAGGGGGAGAAGCATTATTTTATTTTTACTAGCGTACTAACTTCTTTACCTAGCATATTGTTTAAATAAACTAGATCATTAGCTGTTAAGGTTCCTACAGCATATTTTAATTGTAGCAAGCTAGTTAAATAATTATATTTTGCATCAGATAGGTTTCGTTTTGCACTATATAGCTGTGTTGTCGCATTTAATACATCAACAATTGTTCGTGTTCCAACTTGATAGCCAGAATTAGTTGCTTCTAATGAACTTTGAGCAGAAACGACAGCTTGTTGATAAGCTTTGATTGCACTAATTGATGATGAAATATTATTGTATGATGAACGTACTTGATTAATCACGTTTCTGTTGGTGCTTTCTAATTTTTCGCTAAAGCTGACGTAATTTTGTTGTGCTTGTTCGACCTTAGACATTGTTGCACCACCTGAAAAGATAGGCAGATTAACACTAACACCAACATAATTATTCCCAGAATAAGATTTACCACCACGCCCACCAGCTGCTACATTATTACCATATCGGTCAGTTTTATTAAGATTTGTTGATGCATCTAAATTTGCTGTAGGTAAATGACCTGATTGAGAAAGTTTGATCTGTTCACGTGCAATATCTTGATTTAACTTCATGGTGAGTAAATTAAGATTAGACGTTTCAGATTGTTTTAACAATGTGCTGATTTGCGTTGGATTTTCTGTTCTAAAGGTATTGGTGTTAACGCTTGCTAAACTAGAATAAAAACGACCGCTCACTTGACGTAAATCTTCTATTGCATTGTTTAGATCATTTAAAGCATTAACTTGTTGCGCAACGGTTAGATCATAGTTTGCTTGAGCATTTTGTACATCAGTAATTGCAACTAAACCGACTTGGTGTTGTTGGCGAGTTTGTTCTAACTGACGCCCAATTGCTTTTTTTTGTGCATCAATAAAGCTCAATGCATCAAGTGTTTTTAAAACATTAAAGTAGGCAACAGAAGTATTTAATATTAGTGTTTGCCCTTGATATTGATAAGCGATATCAGCAACGCTTGCTTGCTTTTTAGTAATATCTAAGCCTTTCCAATTTGAAAAATTAAAAATGCTTTGCGATACAGCTACTTGGTATAAATTTCCGCTTTTAGATTTTACGCCACTTGTATCTCGCCGACCATGCGTTACACCATAAGAAGCACTCAAACCAATTTGTGGCAACAAACTTGCCCGAGAACCAGAAATGGCTGCATATGCTTTATTTTTTTCCGCTAATGAGCTGCGTAGATCTGGGTTGGTTTCTTTAGCTTGTTCATAAACTTGTATTAAATTTTCAGCGAAAGCAGATTGGCTTAGCAATAATCCAATTAAAAAAGTTAAGGTTTTTTTCATTAATCTTCTCTTTGAAATCATTAAAATATAGTATCATCTCTAATAGCGTAATTTTAACAGATAATTAGCATATAGTAAGCATTGTTTGTATGCTATTCGCACTTTTTATTCAAATTCAGTTTACAATCGAGAATTTATATGAAAATTAAACATAATCCGGTAAATTTCAACAAAAATGATATCGTTAATTTAACTAAACGAATTTTGTATAAAGGTTTTTTTTCTTTATTTGAATACCGTTTTCAATATCGCAAGTTTGACGGCTCAATGAGCGAGGTTGTCACTCGTGAAATTTTAGAACGTGGAAATGCGGTTGTGCTTTTAGCTTATGATGCAAAGCGTGATAAGGTGGTACTAATAGAACAAGTTAGGATTGCTGCTATTGAAACTCAAGACAGCCCTTGGATGTTAGAGCTAATAGCTGGTATGATGGATCACGAGAATGAATCCTTAGAAGATGTAGCAAGGCGTGAGGCAATGGAAGAGGCGGGAATCACTATAGGTCGATGTAAACCTATTATTAGTTATTTAGCCTCACCCGGCGGTTTAACTGAACAATTGCATATATTGGCTGGTGAAGTTGACTCATCAACAGCTAAGGGGATTCATGGCCTTGCCGAAGAGAGTGAAGATATTAAAGTCCATGTCGTAAGCCGTTCTCAAGCTTATCAGTGGATTGAAGATGGAATAATTAACAATGCAGCATCAA
This sequence comes from Gilliamella sp. Nev5-1, assembly GCF_001690895.1. NCBI lineage: Bacteria > Pseudomonadati > Pseudomonadota > Gammaproteobacteria > Orbales > Orbaceae > Gilliamella > Gilliamella sp. Nev5-1. Next base: position 2,222 of record NZ_LZHO01000046.1, read on the forward strand.
TTATTGCCCTTCAATGGTTGGAGCTTAATCATCAGCTATTACAAAATGAGTGGAAGTAACTTTTTATAATTATGTTTAATTATTCCTTTCATAGACGTGTGATTTATTTTACAATTTAACATAACAATATGATTTATAAAGGTATTTTGCTTTCAATCACAATACCTATTTTATTGCTGACATTATTAACCATAATTATAGATTAATAAATAATTGAGGTAAATTTTGGGGTCATTTTTAGAGCTTCAGACCCGTAATAAAAATTACGGCAAAATATTACATATAACTGATACCCATCTTTTTGCAGAAGATAGTGGCTCGTTGCTTGGTATTAATTCTAATGCAAGTTTTTTAGCTGTTATCGATGACATAAAGAAAGGCAATAGGCAATATGATTTAATTGTGGCAACAGGTGATTTTGTGCAAGATGGCTCTAAAAAAGCTTATGCTCGTTTTGCTGAACAAATAAATAAATTTAACACTCCATGCGTATGGTTGGCTGGCAATCATGATAATTATGCACATATGCAAGAAGTGTTTGCAAACTATCAACTTGCTGATAATAAAATCGTACTGTTGGGTGATAACTGGCTGACAATTCTATTAAATAGTCAAGTTGTTGGTCAGGCTTATGGCTTTTTACACGAATCTGAGCTCGAATTTTTACACAACACCTTAACTGAACATTCTCATAGATATGCGTTAATTTTTTTACACCATCATCCCATTTATTCAGGTTGCCATTGGTTAGATCATCATATTTTAAAAAATTATGAGCAATTAGAAAAAGTTATCCAAAAACATCCAAATGTAAGAGGACTAGGTTGGGGACATATTCATCAGAAACAAGATTATGTTTGGCATAAATGTAAGGCATTCTCAACGCCTTCAACTTGTTTCCAATTTAAACCGGAATGTTATGATTTTCAATTATCAAGTGATGATGCACCTGGTTGGCGAGAAATTACGCTTAATACCAATGGAACCATTGATAGTGAGGTTTATAGATTAAAGAATAACCGCTTTTTACCTGATATCTCTCAAAATGGTTATTAGTCAGTAGCAATATTTCTAGCAATAATAGATGTAGGCTTAACACTAGCCCAATAGTTATAGTAAAGGGGCAAAAAAGTAAAACAATCTCTCAGTTACACGTTGCCATATAGGCCGTTGGTTCCATTTTTCGGCCTTTATTTGATCTGAATTAGATAAATATTTTTGTAAAAGATCGGCTAGTGAATTAGCAAACTCTGCATCATCAATTACAGTGGTAATTTCAAAATTAAGCCATAAGCTACGCATATCTAAATTAACAGTACCAACAAGGCTGAGCTGGTTGTCAATTAAAACACTTTTAGTATGTAATAAGTTATCATTGAATTGATAGAGTTTTACCCCGCCGTTTAATAATTCAGAAAAAAAGGCTCGACTTGCCCATTTGACCATTAATGAATCATTATTTTTGGGAATGATGATAATCACTTCGACCCCTCGCTGTGCTGCGGTGCATACAGCATGTAAAATATCATCACTTGGTACTAAATAAGGTGTAGTAAAAATAATTTGCTCTTGTGCTGAATAAATTGCTGTTAATAGCACTTGATGGATCATATTTTCTGTATAACCTGGGCCAGATGGGATCAATTGCATAATGTGTTTTTTATCTTCTGGTGGCTCGGCAAAATCAGTAATTTGTGGTAATGCTAAATGTTTACCTGTTTCTAGTTCCCAATCACAAGCATATATGGCTCCCATAAGTGTTGTAACCGGCCCACTCATTCTTATCATAATATCAACCCATTCGCCAACATGTTTATTTTGTTTAAAAAAACGCGGATCAACTATATTCATGCTTCCAGTATAAGATATATAGTTATCAATAATAGCGACTTTTCGGTGTTGGCGTAAATCTAACCGTCTAAACATAAAGCGAAGCAAGTTTACTTGTAAAGCTTCGACAATGATAATGCCAGCATCGCGCATTCTTTTACTAGCGTTTGTTTGGATAAAATGCCGGCTACCAGCAGAATCAACCATTAATCGGCAAATTACGCCTCGTTTACTTGCTTGAATGAGCGCCTGCTCAACATCATCAGCTCGCCCCCCCTCATTCCAGATATAAAATACCATTTCAATATTTGATGTCGCTTGGTTTATATCATCAATTAAACGGTCAAAAATGACATTGGTTTCACTCAACAATTCAATGTGATTACCATTAATACCATCAAGACCCGTCTGGTGCTTACAAAGTTGGAAAATGGATTTGCTAACTTGGCTTACGTTTCCAGTGAAGATATCAGAAAAGTCACTTATTCGGTGAATAAACTTGGAAATAGTTGGGCGCATTTTTTGAGCTCGTTTAACCCGTTGTTGCCCTAAGTGAGCTTCGCCTAGCGCAAAATATAAGATCACACCCACAAGTGGTAAGATATAAATAACTAACATCCATGCAATAACGTAAGTTGTTGGTCTTCGTTTAAAGACAATACGTAACGTCGTTGAAACAATGATCAACCAATAAACGAGGAAGATCAAAGAACTGACTAAAGCATGAAATGAGGTAAATTGCATACTTATTAGTTATTATTTAGGTTTAATTTAGTTATCGGATCCTTAGTTGAATCATAATGCTGGAATACCTCTGGTAATGGTTTGGGATTATTATGTTTGTCCACTGAAACATAAGTAAATACGGCATCTGTTATGCAAAATCGTTGTGTTGTATCAGATGTATCAATGACTTTTTTAACCCAAACTTCAATACCTATTGTGATAGATGTTTTTCCAGTTTTAATGCAATGTGCATAACAACAAACCACATCGCCCACCATGGCTGGTTTATAAAATGTAATACTACTAGCATTAACCGTTACTACTCGGTTTCTTGCGATCTCTTTTGATAAAATACCGCCTGCAAGATCCATCTGAGACATGATCCAACCACCAAAAATGTGCCCATGAGGATTGGTGTCTGCTGGCATTGCAAGCGTTCTAAGCACTAGTTGACCTTTAGGATTTGTATCTTGTGTCATGCTAAAATACCCTTTTTTATTATTTATTATTTGTTCTCTAAATCATTATTCATATTTTTATAGATATAAATACCTGATATCAACGATAACAGTAACGATGCGCTCGGCAAAATAAATACTTTAAATATCCAAAAGAAATCATCTGTAGTGTAATAGGTTGCTACTAAACTTGTTGTGCCACATAGTATAAAAAAGACAACCCATAATAAATTTAATTTATTCCAAATAGTTATATCTAGCTGGATTTCTTTGCCAAGCATTTTTTGCAACAGATTTTTTTTGAAAATAAATTGACTAACTAACAAGGCTGCGGCAAATAAAAAGTTAATAATCGTGACTTTCCATTTAATTATATTAGGATCACGCATATAAAGTGTAAATCCACCAAAAACCATAACCATTAAATAAGATATCAACTCTACTTTATCTATTTTCCTATATAAGGCAAGGATTAGAAGAAAGCAGATTGTTGCAGTGATCATCAATGCTTGAACACCGACAAAGACATCATACATAGAAAGAAAAACAAAAAAGAACGCAAGTGGAACGAAGTTTAAAAGTTGTTTCATTGATTATTAGCCTAGCACAAGGTAAGTTATCATATTTTAAATGAATAAAAAGCCTATTGGAATAGGCTTATTTTTTGCGATGAAGTTCAGGGTGTGCCTTACAATTACCCGATTGACAATGCCCATAAAGATATAAACTGTGAAAAGTTAGTTCAACACCATATTGCTCAGCAATTTCTTTTTGCCTTGTGTTGATAATGTCATCTCGAAATTCAAATACTTCGCCGCAATCTAAGCAAATTAAATGATCATGATGTTGTTGTGTCGCCAACTCGAAAACTGCTTTGCCCCCCTCAAAATTATGACGAGTAACTATTCCTGCATCATCAAATTGGTTCAAAACGCGATAAACGGTTGCAAGCCCGATTTCCTCTCCCATATCAATTAATTTCTTATACAGATCTTCCACGGTGATATGTTGGCATGAAGGATTCCGTAATAATTCTAAAATCTTTAATCTTGGTAACGTAACTTTTAAACCTGCACTTTTGAGCGCCGCATTATTATCATTATCATGATTTGTCATATTACTTCCCATTAATTTGTTAATATTTTTCCATTATAGGAACTATATAACGTAAATAAAAGAAATCATTTTAATAGATTAAATTTTCATTTCAGCTCGGACTTGATTTACCCAACTGTTGATGCGCTCTTCTGTTAATTCTGGTTGGCGATCTTCGTCAATAGCTAAACCAACGAAATGTGTATCATCAACTAAGCTTTTTGACGATTCAAAACTGTACCCTTCAATAGACCAGTTTCCAACAATTTTAGCGCCTTTAGGTTCGATAATATCGCGAAGTGTTCCCATAGCATCACAGAAATACTCTGCGTAATCTTCTTGATCGCCACAACCAAAAATAGCTACTGTTTTACCATTAAAATCAATTTTTTCTAAATTAGGAAAAAAATCATCCCAGTCAGCTTGTGATTCACCATAGTACCAAGTTGGAATACCAAAAAATAGGTAATTATATTGTTCAATGTTTTCTTTAGTGGCTTTTGCAATATCAAAAACCTCAGCTTTATCACTACCTAAAATGAGTTGGATTTGCTTTGCTACATTTTCTGTATTGCCAGTGTCACTACCAAAAAAAATACCAACTTGTTTCATATTTGTACCTTTGTTATTTACGATATATAAATTTCTCCTAGAAGTATATCATTGTCATTTATTATCAGCAATGATTCTAAATCACATCAAACATAAGTTATTATTTGCTATACAATTTATTTATCTTGCATTAAAATTATCATCATTTTTATATTAACTTAGGCTGTGGAATTTCGTTATGAACCTGCACGAATATCAATCTAAATACCTTTTTAAGCAATATAATTTACCCGTACCACAAGGATACGTTTGTAATTCGATTGATGAAATACAAGACACATTAGCCGAATTATCGTCAGAAACAGTCTCAAACCCTTTAGTCGCTAAATGTCAGGTTCACGCAGGAGGGCGAGGTAAAGCTGGTGGTGTTATTTGTACTGAAAACTATGATGAAATAAAGCAATTTGCTGAAAAATGGTTTGGGCAACACCTTGTTACTTATCAAACTACTGGTAAAGGTCAGCCTGTTAATAAGATTTTAATTGAAAAAGCATCTAATATTTATAAAGAGCTTTATTTGGGAGCAGTGGTTGATCGTAGTTCTAAGCGTGTAGTGATTATGGCTTCAACAGAAGGTGGTGTTGATATAGAAAGTGTTGCCGAAAAATCACCACACTTAATTTATAAAACTTTGCTTGATCCTTTAACGGGACCTTGTGCTTACCAAGGCCGTGAGCTTGCATTTAAATTAGGATTAACAGGCAAATTAGTTAATCAGTTTACAAAATTATTTGTTAATTTCGCTAAATTATTTTTAGAGAATGATGTTTCATTAGCCGAAGTTAACCCTTTAGTGATTACTAATTCAGAAGAATTAGTTTGTTTAGATGCAAAAATTGTTTTAGATGATAATGCCCTTTTTAGGCATCCTAGCTTAAATATTTTAAGAGATACAACTCAAGAAGATGAGCGTGAATCAATCGCAGCAAAACAAGGCATTAGTTATGTATCATTAAGTGGCAATATTGGCTGTATGGTTAATGGTGCAGGTCTTGCGATGGCAACTATGGATATTATTAAACTGCATGGCGGTGAACCAGCTAACTTTTTAGATGTTGGTGGTGGCACGACGAAAGAGCGTGTTGCTGAAGCATTTAAGTTAATATTATCTGACAAAAACGTAAAAGCGATTTTAGTGAATATTTTTGGCGGTATTGTTCGTTGTGATTTAATTGCCGATGGTATTATTAGTGCAATAAAAGAAATAAGCCTTACCGTTCCTGTTGTCGTACGCCTGGAAGGTAATAATGCACAACTTGCCCGAGAAATTTTATCTAAAAGTAAATTAAATGTTATTACTGCAGAAAGTTTAATAGATGCGGCTCAAAAAATTGTTGCTGTTGCCTAGTAATAGGATGTATGGAGAATAGTTATCATGTCAATTTTAGTTAATAAAGAAACCAAAGTTATCTGCCAAGGCTTTACGGGTAGCCAAGGAACTTTCCATTCACAGCAAGCGCTTACATATGGTACCAAGTTAGTTGGTGGTGTGACACCAGGCAAAGGTGGTACAACTCACTTAGGTTTGCCTGTTTTTAATACTGTAAAAGAAGCAGTTGCAACAACCGGCGCAACTGCAAGTGTTATTTATGTGCCAGCAGCATTCGGTAAAGACTCTATTTTAGAGGCAATTGATGCAGGAATTAAATTAATTGTTTGTATTACTGAAGGCATCCCAACTTTAGATATGTTGATTGTTAAAGAAAAATTACAACTTAACAATATAGTAATGATAGGACCAAACTGCCCAGGTATTATTGTCCCTGACGAGTGTAAAATAGGTATTATGCCAGGACATATTCACCGTGCAGGCTCGGTAGGGATAGTTTCTCGCTCTGGTACATTAACTTATGAAGCAGTCAAACAAACAACAGATATTGGTATAGGTCAATCTGTATGCGTTGGTATCGGTGGTGATCCTATCCCGGGTAGTGATTTTATTTCTATTTTAGCATTACTTGAACAAGATCCTAAAACTGAAGTTATTGTTATGATCGGTGAAATTGGCGGTAGCGCAGAAGAAGAAGCAGCTGAATATGTTAAAAAGCACGTAACTAAACCTGTTATTGCTTACATCGCTGGTGTTTCAGCTCCTTCAGGAAAACGAATGGGGCATGCCGGTGCAATTATTTCAGGAAATAAAGGTACAGCAGAAGAAAAAACAAAAGCATTACAATCAGCAGGCATTATAGTCGTAAAGAGCCTTACCGATATTGGTGATGCAGTAAAAAAACAAGCTAAGATATAGTTTTTTGATGTATATCAATTTTTATTCTGTAATTATCGGTGTATAATAACCGCCAATAACATAGAAATTTGTGAGCATTTAAGAATTAGGGAGCGTTTATGTTAGATATAGTAGAACTTTCACGCCTCCAGTTTGCACTCACGGCAATGTATCATTTTATTTTTGTACCATTAACGCTAGGTTTGGCGTTTTTGCTAGCAATTATGGAAACAGTGTATGTTGTTAGTGGTAAGCAAATCTGGAAAGATATGACAAAATTCTGGGGTAAACTGTTTGGTATCAATTTTGCCGTTGGGGTAGCAACTGGCTTGACCATGGAATTTCAATTTGGTACTAACTGGTCTTATTATTCACATTATGTGGGTGATATTTTTGGTGCGCCATTAGCCATTGAAGGTTTAATGGCATTTTTCTTAGAATCAACCATGGTAGGTTTATTCTTTTTTGGTTGGGATAGATTAAGCCGTGGTAAACATTTAATGGTGACTTGGTGCGTAGCGTTTGGTTCAAATTTATCAGCGCTTTGGATTTTAGTTGCTAATGGCTGGATGCAATTCCCTGTAGGGTCTGAATTTAATCCTATCAATTCCCGTATGGAAATGGCTAACTTTTTTGAGTTGATTACTAACACTGTTGCTCAATATAAATTTGTTCATACTGTTACTGCTGGCTATTTAACAGGCGCAATTTTTGTTTTAAGTATTAGCTCTTATTATTTGCTAAAAAAACGCGATGTTGCTTTTGCAAAACGTTCTTTTGCTGTGGCTGCTATGTTTGGTTTTATTATGTCAATTGCAGTTGCCATTATGGGCGATGAAGCAGGCCATGAACTCACAACCGTGCAACCAGTTAAATTAGCAGCAATTGAAGCTGAGTGGGAAACTCACCCTGCCCCAGCACCATTTAACGTTATTGCATTTCCATCTCAAAAAAATAAAGAGAACTCATTTGCAATTGAAATTCCTTATGCAATGGGAATAATCGCTACTCGTTCGCTTGACACTCCAGTAAAAGGTTTAAAAGATATTTTAGCCAATAATGAAACTCGAATTAGAAATGGTATTTTAGCTTACAGTAACTTAGAAAAAATCCAACAAGGTAATCAAGATCCTACTGTACTTGAAGCTTTTGAAGCTAATAAAGCTGATTTAGGTTATGGTTATTTAGTTAAACGTTTTACTGATCGTGATAATTTAACTATACCTGAAGCAACAGAAGAACATATTAAAGCGGCAACAGAAGATTCAATTCCAACTGTGTGGCCACTATTTTGGGCTTTTAGAATCATGGTTGGTCTTGGCGGGTTAATGATCCTTGGCACAGGTTTTGCTTTATGGACAACTTATAAAAATAAAATTGGTGAAAAACGTTGGTTACATCGTTTATTGGTTCTATTTTTACCGTTTCCTTGGTTGGCCTGTGAATCAGGTTGGTTTGTTGCAGAATATGGACGTCAACCTTGGGCGATTCAAGATATTTTACCGACTGGAGTGGCAAATTCATCATTAACAGCGGGTGAAGTGTTATTCACTATGGTACTTATTTGTGGGCTTTATACATTGTTCTTAGTTGCTGAATTATTCTTAATGTTTAAGTTTACTCGCTTAGGACCAAGTTCGTTAGGAACGGGCAACTATCATTATGAAAAAACACAACCGATAACAAAATAGGGCATAGGGAGTATACACAATGATTGATTACGAAATTGTACGCGTCATCTGGTGGGTGCTGATTAGTGTTGTTTTAATCGGTTTTGTTGTCACAGATGGTTTTGATATGGGCGTGGGTATTTTATTACCTTTTATCGGTAAAACAGATACGGAACGTCGTATTATGATTAATGCAATTGCTCCTCATTGGGATGGCAACCAAGTTTGGTTAATTACTGCTGGGGCGGGAATATTTGCCGCCTGGCCTATGACCTATGCTGCATCATTTTCTGGCTTTTATATTGCGATGATTTTAGTGCTTTGCGCGCTATTTTTTAGACCAATCGGTTTTGATTATCGTAGTAAACTAGAAAACTCAAAATGGCGTAATTTATGGGATGGTGGCATTTTTGCAGGTAGCTTTGTACCTGCCCTCGTTTTTGGGGTTGCTTTTGGCAATTTATTAGAAGGTGTTCCATTTAGGTTTGATAACTCTTATCGGGTGTTTTATGATGGTAACTTCTTCGGTTTGCTTAATCCTTTTGCACTATTGACTGGTGTTGTGAGTTTAATGTTATTTGTTGCTCATGGTGGAGCATGGTTACAAATGAAAACGTCGGGTGAGCTCTATTTAAGAGCCAGAAAAGCTACACAAATCGCTAGTTTAGTTATGCTAATTGCATTTGCGTTAGCAGGTGTTTGGGTGGCATTTGGTATTCATGGTTATGAGGTTACTAGTATCATTGATTATAATGCCGCATCTACCCCATTGACTAAAACAGTATCTACTGATGCATCGTGGTTAGCTAACTATATGAATTATCCTATTTTATGGATAGTGCCTGCTTTAGGCGTGGTGTTACCACTATTAACCATTCTTTTTTCTAGTCTAAATAAAAATGCGTTAGTGTTTGTTTCATCTGCATTAACCATTGCTTGTGTTTTATTTACCTATGGTATTGCAACTTTCCCATTCATTATGCCTTCAAGCATTATGCCAAATGCAAGTTTGACAATATGGGATGCATCATCAAGTCAATTAACTCTTAATATTATGTTTATTGTTGTTCTTATATTTTTGCCTATTGTTCTTTTTTATACAATTTGGTCATATATCAAAATGTTTGGAAGACTGGATAAAAATCATATCGAAAATAATAAACATTCTCTTTATTAAGGAACTAATATGTATTACGTTTTATGGTGTATAGGACTTATTGCTGCATGTATGTTATCAGCTATAGTCGGTTTATGGGTTGAACGAGATAGTGGTGAAAAAGAATCAAGCAACAAATAAACCAACAGTAAATAATATAAGTTAAACAACAATAAAAAGGTGGCCATAGCCATCTTTTCTTAATTTTCTGATAGGGTTGTTGAAAATAAGCAATAAATGATAATTGTTTTCATTTGTGTTTTTTTATATCATGGTGCAGCGAATTTCATATTCAGTTATAATAATGTCAAATTCAGTTAGTGCTATTTAGATATGAAACAATTTAATTGGAATGCAAGAGTTTATTATGAAGACACTGATGCTGGTGGCGTAGTTTATCATGCTAGATATCTAGCTTTTTTTGAACGGGCTAGAACCGAAATACTAAGGCAATTAGGAATTAGCCAGCAGACGTTATTGCAAGAAAGTATTGCTTTTGTTGTAAAAAAGATGGATATTAGCTACCATGCTCCAGCCCATTTAGATGATATGTTGACTATTAGTACTCAAGTTGAGCAAGTTCGCAAGGCGTCTATTATTTTTAAACAGACTATTTTTAATCAAAATAAACGCGTTATCAGTACAGCAGATGTTCTTATTGCTTGTGTTGATATCACTAAAATGAAGCCGTGCGCGCTTCCCAAGTTATTAGTTTTGGAGTTTATATAAGTGGAAAATCTAAATATTATTGATCTGTTTTTGCAAGCAGGCCTCTTAGTACAATGTGTTATGTTGTTATTACTTACTTTTTCTGTTATGTCATGGGCTATTATATTTCAACGAACTAAAATTTTAGGTAAAGCTAAAAAACAAATCGAGCAATTTGATAATAGCTTTTGGGTTGCAGATGATTTAAATGTTTTATTTGATAAAGTAAAATTCAATAAAGAAGAGATCAGCGGCACTGAGCATATCTTTTATTCAGGCTTTAAAGAGTTTTCACGATTATATCAAATTAATCCCAATATGGCTCAATCTGCATTAGATGGTGCATCACGTTCTATGCGTTTAGCAATGAATCGTGAGCTTGACAACTTGGAATTACATATTCCTTTTTTAGGCACAGTAGGTTCTATTAGCCCATATATTGGTTTATTTGGTACAGTTTGGGGGATTATGCATGCGTTTATTTCTTTAGGTGCAGTTAAACAAGCGACACTGCAAATGGTTGCCCCAGGGATTGCTGAAGCATTAATTGCAACTGCAATTGGCTTATTTGCTGCCATTCCTGCGGTAATTGCATATAATCGCTTATCATTGAGTGTAAGCCGAATTGAGCAAAGTTACCTCAATTTTATTGATGAATTTTCTGCAATTTTACAACGTCAAGCAGTTGCCGTTAGGAATTAATTATGCGTAGACGCTCACGTTATTCAACTAAAACTGAAATTAATATAGTCCCTTTATTGGATGTGTTATTAGTTTTAGTACTTATTTTTATGGCTACAGCCCCAATTATTAGTCAAAGTGTTGAAGTTGATCTTCCTGAAGCATCGGAATCAAAAACGGTTTCTCCTTCAGAAAATAAGCCAATCATTATTGAAGTTTCTGGAGTTGGTATATATGCAATGATTATTGATCAAGATCGTCAAACTAATTTACCAAAAGAACAAATTATAGCAGAAGTAAAACAACAGATGTCGCTTAATGAAAAGGCTGTTTTTTTAGTTGGTGGTGCGAAAGATGTTCCCTATGAAGAAATTATAAAAACATTGAATTTATTACAATCTGCAGGCGTTAAATCTGTAGGATTAATGACTCAACCGATTTAAATAAAAAATAATATAGTAAAATGTCAGTAATGTCTTATAAACCAAATTCAAAATTAAGTATAGCTATTGCCCTATCCATTATATTACATGTCATTTTAATTGTTATTTTAGGATACCGAGTTATATCTGATAGCAATGTAAACTATGGCCGTGTCGATGGAAATTCTATTGATGCTATTATGGTTGATCCTTCTGTCATGACCGAACAATATCAAAGACAACTAAAGACACAAGTTAGCCAAAAGCAAGCTGAGAAACAAAGGCAGCAACAAATTGATGAGCAGGCTCGAATATTGCAGGAACAACAACTTGCCCAAGAACAGCGGCTTAAAGAGCTAGAAAGAGAGCGCCTAAAAGTAGAACAACAACAAAAGAAAGAGGCAGAAGCGGCACAAGCTGCGCGGATAGCAAGACAAAAAGAAGAAGATGCTAGAAAAGCTAAAGAGCAGTTAGAAGAACAACAACGACAGGCTGAAAGACAGCTCTTAGAACAACAGCAAGCTGAGCTAGCAAAACAAAAAGCAGAGCAAGAAGCTAAATTAAAAGCTGAGCGAGAATTATTAGATAAACAACGTGAAGAAACTTTACGTAGGCAAGAAGAACTCGCCAAGCAGAAAGAAGAACAAGAGGCTAAAGTAAAAGCTGAACAAGAGCTTATTGAAAAGCAACGAATTGAAAATGAACGTAAACAAGCAGAGTTAACAAAACAAAAAGAAGAACAAGCAAAAAAGCAAGCTGCTGAAAAAGCGGCGGCAGATAAAGCTGCTATCGAAAAAGCAAAAAAAGCAGCGCAAGCAAAAAAAGATAAAGAGCTTGATAACTTGCTGGGTGGACTTACATCAAATATACCCAGCCCAACAGGTGGTGCTGCTAGTCGGAAAGGTGTTTCAAATGGGGAGCTAGATAAATATAAATCTCTAGTTCAAAATGCTATCAGTAACAAATTTATTAATCCTAACAAATTATATAGTGGGCGAAATTGTGTATTAGAAATTCAAATTGCACCTGATGGTTTATTACTTAATGTTAGTGCGAAAGGTGGCGATGAAGCATTATGCCGAGAAGCACTTTCAGCAACGAAACAAGCTATAATTCCAAAGCCTGCAAGTACGTTTTACAATCAAGTAAAAATAATGAAAATTGACTTCCAACCAAACTAATTTTTTATATTGTAAATGCAATATTCCCTAGAATTATTTACTATAAATGATCAATATCTATAAATTAGAATATTGAAATTACATTAATTACCCCAATATATCATCTATTCATTTCGAATTAAGTTATTTAAGTAAAATAAGGAGCAAAACATGACAACAATTGTTAGTGTCCGTCGTGAGGGGCAAGTTGTTATCGGTGGTGATGGTCAAGTCACGTTAGGCGAACGTATTATTATGAAAGGTAATGCACGTAAAGTTCGTCGCTTATATAATAACAAGGTGATTGCGGGTTTTGCTGGTGGTACGGCTGATGCATTTACATTATTTGAACTATTTGAGCGAAAATTGGAGATGCACCAAGGTCATTTAACCAAAGCTGCTGTTGAGCTAGCTAAAGATTGGCGAACGGATAGGATGTTACGCAAATTAGAGGCATTGCTTGCTGTTGCTGATGAAAATGCATCTTTAATTATTACCGGTACTGGTGATGTTATCCAACCCGAAGACGATTTAATTGCCATTGGTTCTGGCGGTCCTTATGCACAAGCAGCTGCACGAGCATTACTTGATAATACCTCACTTTCTGCACACGATATTGTGCAAAAATCATTATCAATAGCGGGAGACATTTGTGTGTATACAAATAACTTCCAAACCATTGAAGAGCTCAATTACTAATCAACTGAATTAAAGAGAATATTATTATGTCTGAAATGACTCCTCGCGAAATTGTAAGCGAATTAAACCAACATATCATTGGCCAAGATAAAGCGAAACGTTCTGTAGCTATAGCACTACGTAATCGCTGGCGTCGTATGCAACTTGATGAAACATTACGTCATGAAGTTACACCTAAAAATATACTGATGATTGGACCAACAGGTGTTGGTAAAACTGAAATCGCAAGACGCCTTGCAAAATTGGCTCATGCACCTTTTATTAAAGTAGAGGCGACTAAATTTACAGAAGTTGGTTATGTGGGAAAAGAAGTTGATTCAATTATTCGAGATCTAACAGATTCTGCAGTAAAAATGATTCGCCAAGAAGCAATTGAACGCAATCGTCATAGAGCGGAAGAATTAGCCGAAGAACGCATTTTAGATGTGCTAGTGCCACCAGCTAAAGATGGTTGGGGGCAAGTTGAAGATAATAATGCTTCAACAGCAAGACAAGCTTTTCGCAAAAAATTACGTGAAGGCACACTTGATGATAAAGAAATTGAAATTGAAGTAGCTGGTGTTAATATTGGTGTTGAAATTATGGCGCCGCCAGGCATGGAAGAAATGACAAACCAATTACAGTCGATGTTTCAAAATTTAGGTGGACAAAAAACTAAACCACGAAAAATGAAAATAAAAGATGCCTTTAAACAGCTTATTGATGAAGAAGCCGCTAAGTTGGTTAATCCAGATGATCTTAAGCATGAGGCGATTGAAGCGGTTGAGCAGAACGGAATTGTCTTTATTGATGAAATAGATAAAGTTTGTAAGCGCGGTAACTCATCAGGACCAGATGTTTCACGTGAAGGCGTACAGCGTGATCTTTTACCATTAGTTGAAGGTTGTACAGTATCAACTAAACATGGCTCTGTTAAAACGGATCATATCTTATTTATTGCATCGGGCGCTTTTCAAACAGCAAACCCATCAGATCTAATTCCTGAATTACAAGGTAGATTGCCAATTAGAGTCGAGTTACAGGCACTAACAAGCGAAGATTTTGAACGTATTTTAACTGAACCAAATGCTTCACTTACGGTTCAATATAAAGCGCTAATGGCAACCGAAGGGGTTAATATCGATTTTACGCCAGATGGTATTCGTAAAATTGCAGAATCAGCATGGCAAGTGAATGAACAAAATGAAAATATTGGCGCACGTAGATTGCATACTGTATTAGAGCGTTTGATGGAAGAAGTTTCATTTGAGGCTAGTGAACTTGACGGACAAACAGTTACAATTGATGCTAAATATGTAAGCGATCATTTAGATAAACTGGTTGCAGATGAAGATCTGAGCAAGTTTATTTTATAAGTAGTTCGGCTTGAGTATCGAGTATAAAAAAGGTCAGTTTTATTCACCTTTTTTATTATTGGAGACTGTTCATAATTCTGTGTCAGTTTAATTCACAAAGAGATCACCTTATCAAGGCGATTAGGAAAAATATTATCAACGGTGACAATGCTAAATCCCAATTTTGAATTGGCATTGTTCCTTTTTTCTCCGCATTTTGCAACCCCAAATACAACAACTTGAGCAGGCTATTTTCATTTGGAAAACTGATTTTGGTCTTTGATAATTTGCGAAATTGCCGATGAATAGACTCAATAATATTCGTGGTATAAATCACCTTACGAATAGGCTCAGGATAGCAGAAATAAGTCGATAAATTATCCCATTTACGACGCCACGACTGGATGACTATTGGATATTTATCGCCCCATTTTTGCTCAAATTCATCTAAGGCATCAATTGCCGCATCACGAGACACCACCTTGTAAACAGGTTTTCAAATCACTCATAAAGGCTTTGCCATGTTTAAAGGCAATACACTTAATTAAATGACAAATTTGATGAATAACGCAAAGCTGAATCGCTGTTTGTGGTAAATGGTATTCATTGCTTCAGAAAAACCAACCCAGCCATCAACACAAACGATTAAGATGTCATTTAACCCTCTGTTTTGCAAATCGGTCAAAATAGATAACCCAAAATGCGTCACTTCGTTTTCAGATAAATAGAAACCTAATACCTCCTTTTTCCCTACTAAATTAAGGGCGAGTACGGTATAAACAGCCTGGCTATGATAAACCCCATTTTCTTTTACTTTATAATGGATTGCATCCATCCAAATAAACGGATAAATCGACTCTCGTGGCCGTTGCTGCCATCAACACAATTCGGGAATGAGTTTTATCTGTAATGGCGGTTAAGGTTGCAGGAGAAACACGAAAAGCATAAATCTCTTCAATATGCTGGCTAATACCTCAGGACAGGCTATGCTAATTAGTACCAGTTTTATAAGGTCATTGTAAATACCCCAAACTTAGTACACAACTCACGTAGAAAATCATGCTGCTTGTTTTAGTGTTTTATACTCAATCGGCGTCATGTTATTTAGTGCCTCATGCGGTCTTTCGGTGTTATAAATTGTTAACCATTCTTCAGTTATTCTCCTTGCTTGAGCTAAGTTGTTAAAAAGATATAAATCGAGTACTTCAGTACGATAGGTACGATTAAATCGTTCAATATAGCCATTTTGATAAGGGCTACCGGGCTGGATATAATCAATGGTTATACCATGTAATTTAGCCCAGTTGGTAAAGGTTTTTCCTGTAAATTCTGGCCCATTATCGACCCGTATTTTTAATGGATACCCATGATATTCGGCCAGTTTATCTAAGTAACGGGTAATCCTTCCTGCCGGTAAGCTTACTGCAATATCAATACCTAACGCCTAACGATTAAAGTCATCGATGACATTGAATGCCCTAAAGCGACGTTGATTACGACTACTGCCACTCATAAAATCCATTGACCAACATTCACCTTGTTTATTGGGGACTAATAACCTTTCCGGGCATCGTGGAGGAATGCGTTTTTTACGCTTTACCCTGAGATTAAGCTTTAATTCACAATACACCCGATATACCCGTTTATGATTCCATTGATAGCCGAGCTTTCTGATACGATTAAAACATTTAGGAAAGCCCCAACGTAAATGCCGGTCTGTGATAGCATTCAACACCGAAACAATCACCGAATCATCCTACAACTTAGGTTGATAATAGTAAGCACAACGGCTTAAACCAACAATGGTACAACTCATTGCAATAGTAACTGAATGATTTTGTTGTAGTTGCTGTGCCCACGTTTTACGTGCCTTGGTGGGCACTAAAGTTTTTTTATGATTTCTTCCTGAAGCTGGGATTTTAAGCTCAGTTTGGCAAACATCTGCTTAAGCTTACGGTTTTCAGCCTCCAGCTCCTTTAAGCGTTTGATATCCGACGTTTCCATTCCGCCGTATTTTTCTCGCCATTTATAGACAGTTGAATTGCCCATGCCCTATTTACGGCACAGTTCTTTAACAGGAATACCCGCTTCAGCTTCTTTTAAAATAGCTACGATTTGATGTTCAGTCATTTTTTTCATAATTAAATCCCCCTTTCTTTTATCATAGAGAATTTTCTACTTTTTTGCTGTACTATTTTAGGGGGTAGTTACATATGGAACAAAGCGACTACAGGCAGAGATTAGAAAGCAAGACATAATATTATCCAGGCGCCGAATTGGTCGAATCATGCAAGAAAAAGTTTGGTGTCAAAATATACCTGTAAAAAATATCGTGTTGATACAGAAAAAAGCAACGAATCAACAGTGAGTAATCAGCTTAATCGTGCGTTTACGGTAGGACAACAACGAAAAGTGTTTGTGACCGATTTAACTTATGTGAGAGTGAAACAACACTGGCATTACCTTTGTGTGATTATTGATGTAAGCAATCGAGAAATCGTGGGACGAAGTGCTGGAAAACATAAAAATGCTCAACTGGTTATGGATGCTATCAGCCAAATCCCTATTAACTTAAATTCA